>JBBSII010000068.1:0-11313 GCA_038232175.1 Thermomicrobiales bacterium | reverse complement strand
CTGGACAGTGGGGGAGGTGCTGCACTACCGGGTGCCGTTACCGGCGGTGAAGCGGCGGGGGAGACCGCCGCGCTGGTTCCGGGACGTGACCCATGCGACCTGACCACGGTTCACTGGGGTACTACCCCTCTGGGCAGATGTGGTTCAATAGTCCCCTTATCGTTTGCTGAGGAGGCGCGTAATGGTAGAGGGACGACTCGCGGGGCGAATCGCACTGGTCACGGGGGCATCGAGCGGTATCGGCGAGGCGATCGCGCTCGGTTTCGCGCGGGAAGGGGCGGACGTGATCGTCCACTACCGTGCGCGGAAGAACGAGGCCGAGGAGATCGCGGAAGAGATACGCGGCATGGGGCGGCGGGCGCACGTCGTGCAGGCGGACATCGCCGATGCGGGCGCGGTCACGCGGATGATGGAGGACGCCGCCGCGCTTGGCCCGCTCTCCATCGCCGTCTGCAACGCGGGCACGCACCGCCGCGTCCCCTTCCTGGAGATTGACGAGGCAATGTGGGACTGGGTGGTGGACACGGACCTCAAGGGGCCGTTCCTCGTCGGGCAGGCGGCGGCGCGGCGGATGGTGCGGGACGGCGCGGGCGGGAGCATCATCGCGACTTCGTCGATCAGCGCCCGGAGCGCGCAGCACGAACTCGTCCACTACCAGGCGGCGAAGGCGGGCGTGACGATGCTCGTGCGCGGCATGGCGCTCGAACTCGCGCCGCACGGCATCCGCGTCAACGCCATCGCGCCGGGGCTGGTGGAGACGAACCTGACGACGCGCATCTTCCAGGCGCCCGCGATGCTCGCCGCCCGCGTGCAGCGCATCCCACTCGGTCGCGCCGGACGGCCGGAGGACATGGTCGGCGCGGCGATCTTCCTCGCCTCCGACGAATCCGCGTGGATGACCGGCACGACGCTCACCATCGATGGCGGCTTCAGCGTCACCTGACGTGTCATCATGCCCTGTTACGCAGGACTGAGGGCTGAGTAGTTGAAAGTAACAAGTAACAAGACTGAGCGCATGGCCCTCTTGTTACTCGTTACTGCCTCTCAGTCCTCAGTCCTTAGTTCTACGTAATTTTCCCCGCCGGAACGGGGATGCCGAAGAGTTCGAGGGCGTTCTCGCCCATGATCTTGCGCTTCATCTCCGGCGACATCGGCAGATTCAGTACCGTCTTCGGGTGGTCGAAGTCGTGGTGCGGCCAGTCGGAGGCGAAGAGGACGCGGTTCTCACCCGCGAAGTGGTGGATCGTCTCGACGAGATGCTGCGGGTTGTCCGGCTCCTCGATGGGCTGCGTGGCGAACCACATCTGCTCCTTCATGTACTCGCTCGGACGTTTTTCGAGGAACGGAACCTGTCGCCGGAACTCCGCATAATCCTTGTCGAGCCGCCACATCATGTACGGCACCCACGCGATGCCGGCCTCCGTGAAGGCGAACTTGAGATTCGGGTAGCGCGCGGGCAAACCGGTGTGCATGATGCTCACGAGGTTCGCCATCATCGCGAACGAGTGCGCGAGCGCGTGGCGGGCGAAGGTGTTCTCGAACTGGTCGAGCTGGCAGGGGAACGCGGGGGAGACGAGCGTTACGCTGTGGAGCATCACCGGCAGGTTTGCCGCCTCCGCCGCCGCCATGATCGGGTCGTACTTCTGATGTCCCCAGAGCGGGTTGACGCCCGCCGTCGGCAGGTAGACCGCAACGATCTTCTCCTCCTTGGCGTACTTCTCGATCTCGCGCGCGGAGTCCTCGGGGTTCTGCGGGCAGGCGAGCAGCGCGCCGTACAGTCCCGGTTCCCGCGTCAGCCACTCCTCCATCAGCCAGCGGTTGTATGCGTGCGAGAGCGCCGTCGCGTACTCGATCTGCGGGAGCGGGGCGAATAGGAGCAGGTGATCGGGGAAGAGCACGCCGATGTCGATGGATAAGGCGGAGAGTTCCTCGCGCATCTCCCTCGCCGTCAGGACGGAGCGCGCCGCAGGGCCACCGGGAATCAGCGGGTCGAGTTTCATCCCCGGTGAGAAACCCGGAATATCGAGGTAGCGCGCGGGCACCTGTGCCAACCCCTCCAGCGACTTGCGCCACGGCATGTCGCAGTACGGCGCCAGCCCGCCCGGCATGTCATTCACGTGGACATCCACGTCCACGACGATCATGTCGTTGATCTTCAGCCGTTCGGGAAGAGTGATTGCCATGGCGTCGCTCCTTTTTGGGAAAGACTGAGAGCCGATTTGGGAAAGACTGAGAGCCGATTACAAAACCTTTCCCCTCCCCTCTCCATCGCCGCACGGAACTGATAGTGACTGTGATCTCGGGGCGATGGAGAGGGGCCAGGAGTGAGGAATGAGAACCGGCTCTCAGTCTGCTTCGGAAACGCGGACGGTGACATCGGGGCGGCTGACGAAGTCCGGCAGCAGGCGCGTGCCGAGGCCGGGGCCGGACGGTGCGGCGACGTAACCGTGCTCGATATCGGGCAGGTCGGTCAGCACATCCTGATACCAGCCGTGGTAATAGGCGCGCACGCCCTCCTGAATCATCGCGTTCGGCGTCGCGAGGCAGAGGTGGGCGCCGGCCGTGTACGTCACCGGGCCGGTGCAGTCGTGCGGGGCAACGGGGCGGTGGTATGTCTCCGCGAGCGAGGCGATCTTACGCGCCTCGGAGAGGCCGCCGCACCAGCCGGTATCGAGCATGACGATGCCCACCGCGTCCCGCTCCAGCAGTTGCCGGAAGGCGTAGCGCGTGGCGAGCGTCTCGGAGGCGGTCGTCGGGACGCGCGTGCTGCGGGCGAACTGGGCGAGCGCCTCCGGGTTGTCCATGCGGATTGGGTCCTCGTACCACATCGGCTTAATCTCCTCCAGTGCCTCGGCGATGCGGATCGCGGACGGGAGATTCCAGCGCGAGTGCAGTTCGACGGCGATCTCCATCTTCATGCCGACCGCCTCGCGGATCTGCCGGAAAGGCGCCACGCCCTGCTCGATCTGCTCCGGCGTGATGTATTGGCCGTTCGTCTCGTCCGCGAACTGGTCGAAGGGCCAGATCTTCATCGCCGTGATGCCCATTTCAAGCAGAGACTGCGCGACATCCGCCGCCCGCCCCTCGTTCTGCCACGCAACCAGGTCCTCATACGGCCCGGTATGCTCGCCGAGGCCCCAGCTGTGGGCAAAGCCGGTGCCGGGCTGGGCGACTCGGTGGACATTGTACCCGTAACCCGCGCACGTATTGTAGATGCGGATGCGCTCGCGCACGGGGCCGGTGAAGCAGCGGTAGATCGGCAGGCCGACGCTCTGCCCGAAAAGGTCCCAGAGCGCGACATCGATCGCGGAGAGGGCGCGCGTCTCCGCGCCCATCGTGCGGAAGGCCGTCGCGCGCTGGACGAGCGCCTGCGTGTGCCGCTCGATCTCGCGCGGGTCCTTGCCGAGCAGGTACGGCGCGGCGATCTCGTGGACGTACCCCGCGACCGCAGCCGGCCCGAAGAATGTCTCGCCGAGGCCGATCAGCCCCTCGTCCGTGTGCAACTGGAGCCAGAAGAGATTCGGGTACGTCGGTGTCGTAATCGTCTCCACGCGGGTAATTTTCATTCTTGCGGTCTCCTCCGTATGCGCCCATGAACACGTATCAGCCCGCACGTTATCGTGGCGGGTCGCCGCGCGCTTCTGTCAAGTACCATCGCCGCTCCGTCTCGGCGATGTCTTCTCCCGATACCACCGCACGGATCAAGAGACGGTCTCGCTGGCTCTGCCGGACGCGCTGTTCGAGCGCGACTGGGTCCCAGTTTGCCAACAACCGCGCGCGCAGGTCTTCGCGGATGTCCCGGTATGCCGGCTCCGCGCCCAAATTCTGGAACTCGTGCGGATCGGTCTCAAGATCATAGAGTTCAGGGGAGTCATCGAGGCTGTAGTTCAGTTTCCATCGGCCCCGGCGCAGCATCGCCATTGGCCGGGCGACGCCGTGCGCCAGGTACTCCGCGAACGCTTCGTCTTTCCAGTCGGCCGCTTCCCCACAGGCCAGCCGCCAGAGGCTCTCGCCATCGAGCGGGGCGGTGCGCGGCGCGCCCGCGACGTCCACGAGCGTTGCAACGAGATCAACCAGCGAGACGACTTCCCGCACGCGTCGCCCGACAGGGAGATGGCCTGGCCAGGAAAGCAGAAGTGGGATGCGCGCCGATTGCTCGTAGAAGTTCGACTTGCGCCACATGCCATGTTCGCCCGCCATCTCGCCATGGTCGCTGATGTAGATGACGAGCGTGTTTTCCCGTTGTCCGCTCTCTTCCAGGGCATCGAGCAATCGGCCGATCTTCGCGTCAAGGTACGTGATCAGCCCATAGTACGCGGCGCGACCACGACGCACCAGCGCTTCCGGAAAGTCCGCCAGACCGAACATCTCTCGCATGCGCCGATAGACTGGATGCTGCTGCTCCAGATGGCCGGGGGGAATGACTGGAAGATCAATCTCTTCCGGCGAATAGCAGTTCCAGAATTCTTCCGGGACGATCAGGGGGAAATGCGGCGCGATGAACGAGACGTTGAGCGCCCATGGCTGCGCGCGGCGAGCCGGGTCACGCAGGTAGCGCAGCGCCGCCGACTCCGCCGCATCATCCACTTCGATCTCGGTCGTCGTGCCGGGCCGCGCATTGCCGAGCGCGGGCCACGGGAAGGGCGCGGGCGGCGTGCCATTCGCCCAATCGAAAACCGGGTGGAAATGCTCGGCATGGAGGTCACGGGCCAGTTGGGCCCGGAATCCGTGAAGCTGGTCCGGCCCGACGAAGTGCTGTTTTCCGGAGAGGACGACATCGTATCCCGCAGCGCGCAACTGATGCGCCCACGTCACGGCGTCCGATCGCAGCGGGCTGGCGTTATCCCACGTCTCGATATGGTGGATGTACCGCCCGGTCATGAACGACATGCGTGACGGCACACAGAGCGGCGTATTGCAATAGGCGTTCTCGAAGAGCACCCCTCCCTCCGCGAGTCGGTCCATGTGCGGCGTTTGAACGAGCGGATGCCCATATGTGCCACTAAACATCGGCGCGTGCTCGTCGGACATGATAATGAGCAGGTTCGGGCGCGCGTTCAACGTTCCCATCCCGCCATGCTCCTCTCGTTCAGCAAAGGCCTCCGCCATTTCCGTCCCCTACCCTTTCACTGCTCCTCCCGTGAGGCCGCTGACGAGATACCGCTGCATGAAGAAGTAGAAGATGATCGGCGGGATCGTGAAGAGCGCGGTGGCCGCGAAGACGAGTTCGACGGGCGTGGCGAGTTCACCGATGAAGGAGGATAACCCGACCGTCGCGGGGCGCAGACCCGCCGACGTGATGAATGTCGAGGCGAAGACATACTCGTTCCAGCCGTCGAAGAAGGCGATCACGCTGACGGCGCAGAGCGCGGGCGTCGAGAGCGGGAGGATGATCCGCCACAGGATGCCCCACGGCGTGCAGCCGTCCACGAGCGCCGCCTCGCGCACCTCGCGCGGGATCGTGTCGAGGAACCCCTTGAGAATCCAGATGCCGAGCGGCACGACGAACGCGGCGTCCGTCAGGATCAGCCCGTGCAGCGTGTCCGTCATGCCGAGGCGACGGAAGATGATGAAGATCGGCGTGACCAGGAGCGCCTCCGGCAGCATCTGCGCGACGAGCAGCCCGAAGCCGAAAATCGCCCGCCCGCGCCAGCGGAAGTCCGACAGCGCGTACGCGCCGCAGACCGAGAGGACGAGCGTGATCGCCGTCACGCCGGTGGAGACGATGATCGTGTTCCGCAGCCACGTCGCGATGGGCACCGTCTGGAAGAGCTCCTTGTACGCGGCCAGGTGCACCGAGTGGAGCAGCAACTTCGGCGGGTAGACAATCGTCTCCCGCGTCGGGCGCAGGGAGGTGACGAACATCCAGTAGACCGGGAAGAGCACAAGCGCCGTCACGAACAGAACCGTCAGGTAGAGCGCGGCACGGCGCAATCCGCGCCCCCAGCGAACCGCCTCGGTTTGTGGGGGCCTTCTCATCGCAGCCATCGAAGCCTCCGTTCTTCTCCTCGCCCATTCGCGCGCCTCACAGCCCACCGACCCCGAGGCGTCGCTGGGCGACGAAATAGGCCGCCGCGATGCCGAGCGTCACGACGAAGCCGACGACGCCGAGGGCGGAGCCGTACGAGACCGCGAAGAAGCGGAAGGTCGTCTCGTACACGCTGACAACGAGGGTTTTCGTGCTCGCCGCCGGCCCGCCGCCCGTGAGCAGGTAGATGGTCGTGAAGCGGCGGAACGAGAAGATCGTCACGAGCAGCGTCATGATGCCGAGCGTCGGTGCGATGCCGGGGAGCGTGATCCGCCAGAACGAGGCGACCGGCCCCGCCCCGTCGATGCGGGCCGCCTCGTAGAGTTCCGGCTCCACCGTCTGCAACGCGGTGAGGATGACGAGGCTGTAGAAGGGGAAGATCTTCCAGAGCGTCACCAGCAGCACGCTGAACATCGCCAGTTTCGGGTCGGTGAGCCAGTGCACATTCTCCTTCACGGGCAGCACCGCGCGCACGAAGACGTTCAACACACCGAACTGCTGGCTGAACATCCACGACCAGACGAGCACCGCCGCGACCTCCGGGACGGCGTACGGCAGCGTGATCGCCGCGCGCACTGCCGTGCGCCCGAAGAACTTGACGTTCATCAGCAGGGCGGTCAGCACCGCCGTCACCATCGTTGTGGTGACGACGAGCGCGGTGTACACGAACGTCGTCCTGAGCGAGCGCCAGAACTGCGCGTCGTGGAACATCCGCGTATAGTTGTCGAGGCCGACCCAGACGGACGGCGCGTTGCTGAGCAGCTCCGCGTTCGTGAAGCTCGTGTAGATGTCCTGACCAATCGGGTAGAGGAGCACCACGCCGATGTAGAGAATGACCGGGAGGCCGAACAGATACGGGGTCGCGGCGAATTTCCGGCGCGTCCGGCGCGCTGCGGGCCGAACGGCGGAGACGCCTGCTGCCATCCTACTCATGCAGCATGTACCTCTTTTCCCATCGCTGGTTGTGCGGGGCCGGGGGCGTCGTCATGCCCCCGGCGACCGCGTTATTGCGCACGCGCGGCGAGTTCCTCCAGCTGCTTCTGCGCGTCGGCCATCGCCTGCTCCGGCGGTCGATTGGAGGTCAGCACCTCGGAGACTTTCGTCAGGATGATCTGCCGGACCTCGGCGAGGTTGTTCTCCAGCCCCTCGATCATCGCGGGCGGCGAGACGCCCTTCGCGTCGAGGAAGCCGGTGGACCACGGCAGCCCCTTGAGATACTGGTCGTCGATGAGCGCGCCCTGATACGGCGGGTAGATGTCGAGCGCGTCCTTCATCAGCGGCGTGAAGTTCTCCGGCTTGAAGACGAACTCGATCCACGTCTTCGCGGCCTGCTGATTCTTCGAGCCGCTGTAGACGCCGAGCCACGTCGCGCTGGCGATGGACTGCTTGTTCGCCCACGGTGGCGCGACGGTGAGGATTTTCGGGTACGTCTCCGCGTTCCCCGCCTTGATGATGTTGATGTTGGCCGAGTTGTCGATATACTGCGCGACCTTGCCCTCCCACGCGAGGCGGCGATAGGTCGAAGCATCCGCCCCCTGCGGCATCGCCTCGTCGTAGAGCCGCTTGTACGCCTTGACCGCGTTGATGACGGGCGCCTCGGTCACCTGCGGTTTCTTCGCCTTGATCCACTGTCCGCCGTAGCCAAGCACCCAGTGCGCGAGATCGGTGAACCAGCCGTTCTGCTCCTGGAGGGTGTTGCGGCCCGCGTGGCCGAACTGATCCGGGCGCTTCGTCAACTGCTTGGCGGCGGCGAAATACTCGTCCATCGTGCTCGGCGGCTTCGTGATGCCGCCCTTCTCGTACAGTTCCTTGTTGTAGATGAGCGCGTACGGCACATTGGTCGCCATCAGGCCGTAGAGTTTGCCGCTGCTGTCGCGCGCGAACTTGTGCAGGTCCTTGTCCAGTTTGTTGCCGATCCCCAGTTTCGTGACCACATCATCGACCGGTGTCAGGTAATTCCCCTTGATGAGCCGGAACGCCAGGTCATCGCTGTAGGAGAGGACATCGGCGTCCAGTTTGCCGCCGGCGAGTTGCGTCGTCACCTTCTGAAAGAACTCGGAGAACGGGAAGCCGACCTCCTCGATGCGCACGTCGTTCTGCGAGGCGTGGAACTTGGTGACGAGGTTGCGCCAGGCATCGTTGCGCCCCTTCTCCGCCCACCAGTGGCTGAGGTACTTCACCGTCACCGCGTTCCTGGCCGATTGCGCGGGTGCGGTCACGGCGGTCACGGCGGTCGAGCCGGTCGTCGCGGCGGGCGCGGTCGTGGCCACACCCCCGGCGGCCGTGGTCGGGGCGGCGGTCGTTGCGGCGGCCTTCGGCACTTCCGTCGCGCTCGACCCACCGCACGCCGCGAGGATCGCGCCCCCAGCGGCCGCAGCGACCCCCGCGAGGAACGCGCGCCGCGAGAGTGGGCCGGGACGACGAGCGAGTGCCGACGAGTGCAGCTGTGACGGGGTTTCCATGCGGTTCCCTCCTTGATGATAACGAGCGACCGGACGAACGGGCCAACACACGACCGGGAGACGCTACGAACCCACCTTGAACGCCTCCAGGGGATGCACAGGAGCGGAGACAGCGACGGGATCGGGAAGGCGCTCCCCCACTGCCACGCGCCGCGATTGTTTCCTTCGCACCCGACCGTCTGAGAGCGAAACGGCGATGTTAATCGCGTCGTTGACATGCGCCAGCATCAGCAACCGCGCCTGGTAGGGATGGCGGTCGGCGATCGCGCCCGCGATCAGCGTGTGGTACTGGATGGAGCGCTGCACCGACTCCGGTTGCGTCGCCGTCAACCGCCGCCCCGCGAGCAGAAAGTCGTTGAGGCCATCCATCATCCGCGCCAACACCGGGTTCCGCGCCGCGAGCGCGATCTGCCGGTGGAACTGCACATCCGTCTCAGCGGAATCGCCACCGTCCGCCGCGAGCCGCTCCATTGCGGTCGCGAGAGCGCGGATCTCGCGGATGTCGGCTTCCGCCGCCCGCTCGGCGGCGAGGGCGGCCAGTTCGGGTTCGAGGATGCGCCGGGCCTCGAAGACGGCGAGGATCGAGCCGGTCTCGACCTGCTGGAAATGCTGGTACGGGTCCACATGGGCCTGCGGATGATCCGCGACGAACATGCCGCGCCCATGCTCGATGCGGATCATCCCCTGCGCGGCCAGCACGCGCGCCGCCTCCCGCACCGAGCCGGTGCCGACGGAGAACTCCCGCGCGATCTGCTGGATGCTCTGCAACCGTTGACCGGGGAGCAGATCACCACCGGTGATCCGCGCGCGGATCGCCTCAACAACTACGGAGTAGACCTGTGCGCTCATCTGGGTCACATTTCGTCCATTCGTATGATGAGTGTTCTAATGATCATATCATGTGATCTCTTGCATCACTTGTCAAGAGTTATCATATGACTATCAGGGCGTATGCAGTCTGCGTTGTGCCGGGGATTCTCCTAACCCCCAGCCCTTTCCCTCTGCGGGAAGGGGAGCGGGTTTCCCCTAGCCGCCCTCCACGCATCGCTATGCATCTCGCACCTCGCCTTCTGCGATCACGCGGGTATACCAATGCCCGCTCTCCTTCAGGGTGCGCGTCTGGGTGCTGAAATCGGTGTAGGCGATGCCGAAACGGGCGCTGTAGCCGTCGGGGAAGGCGAAGCAGTCCATCAGGGTCCAGAGGAAGTACCCCCGGAGCGGCACACCCGCGTCGATGGCGCGGAGCATCTGCGGGAAGTGGGCGCGGAGGTAGTCGAGCCGGGCACGGTCGTGGATGACGCCGTCCTTGTCCGGCGCGGTGTTGTCGGGCGCGCCATTGCCCGCGATGACGACGCTCGCGGGCGCGTAGTCCCGGTGCACGCGGGTCAGGGCGTCGTACAGCCCGTCGGGATACGACCCCTGCACCTCCTCCAGTCGCAGACGCGCAGCCATGAAGGGCGCGGTGGCATCGTCGCGGATGATCGCGGGGGTGGCGTAGTTGACGCCGAGAAAGTTGATGGGCGTGGCGATCTTCGCCATGTCCGCCGTCGCTGCGTCCGGCGCGTCCGCCGCGAGCAGGTCGAGGGTGTCGTCGGGGTACGCGCCGCGAAAGAGGGCGTTGAGGAACCAGCGGTTGACGAACCCGTCGTACCGGACGGCGGCAGCCAGATCCGCCTCGCGATCCGTCGCGGGGTAGCAGGGCGTCACGCCGATGGCGATGCCGATCTGCGTCGTCGCGCCGCCGTTGGCCCGCAGGATGGGCGTCGCCTCCCCGTGCGAGAGCAGGAGGTGGTGCGCGACCTGCATCCCCGTGCGCCAGTTGTGCAGGCCGGGCGCGCTCTCCCCCGTGATGTGGCCGTGATACGCGACGTGCCAGGGTTCGTTGTGCGTCACCCAGTGAGTGACGCGGTCACCGACGCGGCGGGAGAGGGTGTCCGCGTACTCCATGAAGGCGGAGACGGTGTCGCGGTTCGCCCACCCGCCCCGATCCTGCATCGCCTGCGGCAGATCGCCATGGTAGAGCGTGAGGTACGGCGTGATATTCGCCGCGAGCAGCGCATCGACGACGCGCTCGTAGTGGTCGAGGCCCGCCCCGTTCAGCCGCCCGTACCCGTCCGGGTAGATGCGCGACCACGCGACGGAGAAGCGGTACGCATTCGTGCCGATGCGCCGCATGAGGTCGATATCATCGCGATAGCGGTGGTAGGCGTCGCACGCCACATCACCCGTGCTGCCATCACGCATCTTTCCCGGTGTGTGCGTGAAGCGATCCCAGATCGTCTCGCCGCGCCCATCAGTGCGAGTCGCACCCTCCGTCTGGTAGGCCGATGTCGCCGTACCCCAGACAAAATCGCTCGGAAAGAATGTTGCCATGCTCGCTCACCCCATCCGGTTTGCACCTTACTGCCGCTCGGAGCATGATACACGGATACGGATTGAGCCACAGAGGCACAGAGAGCACAGAGAAATACAAAGAGAAACAAAGAAACCCGAAATCTCTCTTTCTCTTCGCTCGTCTCTGTGCTCTCTGCGTCTCTGCGGTTCGGTTGTTTTCAGTGTGGGAGTGGGCAATGCTGCATCGCGAGGACCCGGAGGGATTGATCGTCATCACGCAGCCGGTTCATGCGTGGGTGGCGGCGCAACTGGCGCGACGGTGGGGGAGTGACCGGTTCGGCACGTTCGCGCCGTGGGAGGAGGTCTGCCTCGGTGCGGAGCAGCACGATCTCGGCATGGCCGCGTGGGAGCGAGAGCCGACGCTCAACCCGCAGACGGGCCGCCCGTACTCGTTCATGAACATGCCGACCCACGCGCACGTCCGGTGCT
>JBBSII010000067.1:0-11365 GCA_038232175.1 Thermomicrobiales bacterium | reverse complement strand
TACTCGTTACTCGCTACTTCTCGCTCCCGCTCATGCCACGAATGCTGCGGCTTCCAGCCGAGCAGACGCTTCGCTTTCGCATTGGCAATGTCCGCGTCGTGGCCATGAATGTTGATGTCGAGCGGCCCGGCGTCGCGGTAGGCCATGCGGATGGCGGTGTCGATTGGCTCGTCCGTGAATGCCTCGTCGTTGACGATGTAGAACGCCTCGCAGCCGAGATCGTCCTTCTCAACGCTCAGGCGGTACGCCTCCGCGAGGTCCTCGGCGTCGGAGTACGACCACGAAAGCCACGTCTTCGGCCTGCCGCCACGCAGTTGCGCGATCCGCATCGGGTACTCGTCCGGCGCGATGACGAGCGCGGGCCGGAGCGAGATCGCCTGCGCACCGGTGCGGGCATGGAGCATCCGCGCCGTCGCCTCACCCGCGATCTTCGAGAGGCCGTAGGCGTTGACGACATAGTCCGGTGTCGTCTCGTCCATCGGCCAGCGCGGTGGGGCGATCCGGCCCTCCGCGCGCAGGTACTGGTGGACATTGACGCTGCTCGTCTCGACGAACTTCATGATTCCCAGTTGCGCGCACGCCTCCGCGACGTTGTAGACGGAGAGCGCGTTGATGCGCCAGACCTCCGTGGGCGGCGACGGCGCAACGGGCCAGACGTTGGGGAGTGCGGCGAGGTGGATCACGGCCTCTGCCGTCTTCCCCCGGAACGTGAGCACGCCGACGACCTGCCCCATGTCCGTCGTATCGACCTGCACGAAGCCGACACCCGGCACATCCTGTCGCGGGCGTCGTCGCGTCGCATTGATGACTTCATGCCCGGCGGCGAGCAGGTTGCGGACGACGAAGCCGCCGACAATCCCGCTCCCCCCGGTGACGACGATACGCATGGGCGCTCCTTTCGGGCGCAATAACGAGTAATGAGTAGTGAGTAACGAGCAACAAGTGAAAATGCTTCGTCTCATTCGCTACTCGCTACTTCACGATATCGCGCCAGAAGTATTGCTGCTGGAAGCCGAGCAGACGCTTCGCCTTCGCATTGGTGACACCGGCCTGATTGCCGGTGAGATGCGCCGCCTTGTTGCCCGCCTGGGCGAAGTACTGCGGGACGAGTTCGGCGAGCGGTTGCTCGGCCCACGCCTCCTCGGCGATGCTGTAGATCACCTCGTCTTCGAGTTCGGTGTGTTCGAGGGCGAGGCGAAAAATCGTCGCGAGGTCGCGTGCATCGATGTATGTCCAGAGGAAGCCCCCGGCGACGAGTGGGTTCTTGCGGTTGGCGTCGAAGCGGGGCTGGTACTGCTCCGGCAGGATGACCGCTGGCGGGCGAATCGAGATTGTGCGCATCCCACAGCGGCGGTGGAAGCCGTGCAGAATCTCCTCACACGCCACCTTGGAGAGTCCATACGGGTCCTGCGCGAGCGTGCGATGCTCCTCATCGACGGGGAAATAGTCGGGCGTGAAGTCGCGGTAGCGAAAGTCGAGGCCGAGGTGGTTGATGCTCGATGCGTAGATGACACGCTGCACGCCCACCGCCGCGCACGCCTCGCAGACGTTGTACGTGCCCTCGGTGTTCTCATTGAAGACGACCTGCGCGGGGTTCCGCATTGGGTTCGGGATGGCGGCGATGTGCATCACGGCGTCCGCGCCGACGAACGCGGTCACGAGTTCGCCCATGTCCGTCGTGTTCGCCTGGATAAATTTGACGCCCGGCTGCTCCTGCTTCGGTGCGGAGCGGGTCGCGTTCACCACTTCGTGCCCGTGCTGAACGAGGTCCATGCAGACAATGTGGCCGATACCGCCACTCCCACCGGTCACAACGACTTTCACAACCCCCTCCGTTCGTTCTCTCGTGCCTGCGCGATTCTGTAGGGCAGTGTAACACCGAATCATTTTCCGCCGACGGTTTGCTATACTCACCCGTGCACGACGCATTCTGCGGGAGAGCGGATACACGATGGAGTAGCCAGTAGTCAGTAGCCAGTAGCCAGCGGGAACAAATGAAGCCCTCTGCTCCCTATTGTCTACCGACTACCGACTACTGGCTACTGGCTACTGCGAGAGGGGCCGCGCCATTTCACGCACGACGGAGACGCGCAAATCCATGAGTGGCAAGCGGGCGTCGCTCCAGAGCATGGAGCCGGAAGTGGCGCAGGCGGCGGCGTCGCTCGGCATGCGCTTCGTGCGGTGGGAGTTGCTGCGCGAGGCGCTGATTCACCGGTCATACCTCAACGAGGAAGCGGACGCGACGGAATCCAACGAGCGATTGGAGTTCCTGGGTGATGCCGCGCTTGGGTTCATCACCGCGCGCTACCTGCATCAGCGATACCCCGATGCACCGGAAGGCCAGTTGACGCGCCGCCGCATGGCGCTCGTCAGCAACCAGACACTCGCGCGGTGGGCGCAGCAGATCGGCCTCGACCGCGTGCTGCTCATCTCGAAGGGCGAGCGCGGCATCGAACTGCCGGAGCGCGTGCTCGGTGGCGCCTTCGAGGCGCTGCTCGCCGCGATCCTGCTCGATCAAGGGATAGACGCGGTCGAGGTGTTCCTGCTGCCCATTCTGGGCGCGGAGGCGGATGAAGTCGTCGCACGGACGATGGCGGGCAACTTCAAGGGGCGGTTGCAGGAGGTCGCGCAGGAGCGCGAGCGCATTACGCCGACCTACAAGACGCTCAGCACGCTGGGCCCCGATAACGAGCGCCTGTTCGCGGTCGCCGCGATGGTCGGCGATCGCGAACTGGCGCGGGGGACCGGCAAGAGCAAACAGGTCGCGGAGCAGGCCGCCGCCGAGGCGGGCCTCGCGGTGTACGCGGCGATGGACCAGGAAGTAGCGAGTAGCGAGTAACGAGATAGAGCACGTTCCTCTCGTTACTCGTTACTCGTTACTCGTTACTCGCTACTACATACAGGGAGGGCGCGATGGGCAGTGTCTACGGCGAATTGCGCGTCTTTACGGGGAACGCGAACCCCGTGCTCGCGGAGCGCATCTGCCAGAATATCGGCATCCCCCTGGGGCGCGCGGAGGTGTTCGAGTTCTCGAACGAGAACATCTTCGTCCGCATCCTCGAGAGCGTCCGCGAGAATGATGTCTTCGTTGTGCAGCCGCTCTGCCGCCCGATCAACCGGTCGATCATGGAACTGCTCATCATGATCGACGCACTCAAACGCGCCTCGGCGGGGCGGATTACGGCGGTGCTGCCCTTCTTCGGTTACGGGCGCACGGACAAGAAGGACCAGCCGCGCGTGCCGATCACGGCGCGGCTGCTGGCGGACATGATCTCCGTCGCGGGCGCGAACCGCGTGCTCGCGGTGGATTTGCACGCGGGGCAGATTCAAGGGTTCTTCAACATCCCGGTGGACGAGTTGACCGCCTCGTTCCTGATCGGGGAGTATTTCAGCGAGAAGCGGCTGAAGAATCTCGTTGTGCTCGCGCCGGACCTCGGCAGCGCCAAGCGGGCGCGCAACGTCGCGGAACTCGTTGATGCGTCGCTCGCGATCACCGAGAAGCGGCGCACG
The DNA here is from genome assembly GCA_038232175.1 of Thermomicrobiales bacterium. Taxonomy (GTDB): domain Bacteria; phylum Chloroflexota; class Chloroflexia; order Thermomicrobiales; family JALYUS01; genus JALYUS01. Next base: position 7,855 of record JBBSII010000067.1, on the reverse strand, counting down.
GGGAACAATGACCACTCGGAAGTGCTCAATGTCATCGGGAATGTGCGCGGCTGCCCCGTCCTGATCGTGGACGATGAGATCGACACCGCGAGCAGCATCTGCCAGGCCGCGAGCGCCGCCATCGACCATGGCGCGTCGGCGGTCTACGCGGCATGCACGCACGCGGTCTTCTCCGGGGCCGCATTCCAGCGGTTGCGCGACAGCCCGATCAAGGAACTCGTCTGCACAGACACGATCCCGTTGCTCACGGATGGATGCCCCGAAATCATCACGCAACTCTCGGTCGCCAACATCCTTGGGGAGACGATTCAGCGCATCCACACCGGCACGAGCGTCACATGGGCATTCCATTAGGGGTGGGAGCATTACCCCGGCGGCGCGGGGCCGGGTTCCTTCACGTCGTCGCCGAGCACAATGAGGATGTCCGCATCGCCCGCTTCGGCTGGGCGTTTTGCTTTCCCATCCGCGATATCCGGGTTTAATCCAAGCGTCTTCGCGAGCGCCTGCGCGGCTTTCTCGTTGGTGGGCGAGAAGAAAAGAATTCTTGTTCTCGGCACGTTACCCTTGACCGGCGGGGGCGCGTCAATGTAGTTCGCGGTCGTGTATCCCTGCTTTTGCAACGCGGCTGACCACCGGTTCGCGAGGCCGCCGTTGCGCGTGCCGTTCTCCACGACCACCTTCGCGCTCGTATCGACGCCGGTGCGGGCCTGCGCCGCGATGGCGTCCCGATTCTCTTTCGGCGAGAATTGCTTGGCGCGGGCAATCCCCGCGTTCCAGTCGAGCGTCGCGTAGTAGCCGCCGTTGATGTAGGTGTCCCGCAGGAGATCGGTGAGGGTGAACTGCTGGATCGCATCGCCGCGCAGGTCCGTGCCGAACTTCGCGAAGCCAACCCACTGCCCACGCGGGAAGTCGGTGCGCACGGAGTCACCGAGGGTGTCGATCAGCGTCGTCGCCTTCGTCAGCAGGCCGAGTTGCAGCGCCTGCTGGCGGAGGCCGAGGATCACCTGCTGCTGCCGTTGGTTGCGCTGGAAGTCGTTGTCATCGTGCCGCGTGCGGGCGAATTTGAGCGCCTCCTCACCATACAGATGGATAATCCCTGCGGGGAAGAAGACGCGCGTGAACTGATAATCCTCGGTCGGGTACTCGTCGTCCTTAATTGGGTACGCATTATCGACCGTCACGCCACCGAAGGCATCGACGATCTTCTTGAAGCCGTTGAAATCGACCTGTGCGTAGTAGTCGATCTGGATGCGAAAGTTCTGTTCGAGCGTGTCCCGCACGAGTGCGATGCCGCCGCGCGTCGGATCGACGTACTTGGCCGTCTCACCGTTGGCGTAGACATCCGCCATTTTCGCCTGCCCGAAACCGCCCGCCTGCGTCACCAGCAGATCGCGCGGGACGGACATCATATTGACGTGCTTCTCCACCGGGTCCACGTACGCGAGGATGATCGTATCCGAGCGGGAAGGCTCGGTGTCGCCGTCGCGCGTGTCCACGCCGAGCATCATAATCGTGAACGGGTCCTTGCGGTCGAAGTTGATCGCGGGCGCTTCTGTGGGGATCGGCGTTGCCTTGACGGTAGGCAATGGCGCGATGGTGCCTCGCGCATTCGGCGTGTTCGTCGGGCGTGGTGCGTCGGTGGCGACGGCGATGTCCTGCGGGCCGCGCGGGAGCGTGTCCTGATGAATGCGATTCGCGGCGCGCTCGGCGTGGATGACGACGTTGAGGGTATACGCGCCGAGCGCGGCGATGAGCAGAATCGGCAGCGCGGCGGCGAAGAGAATCCACCGCGCCGTCTTGCGCCGTTTCGGTGGCGGCACGACGGGCAGCGGCTCCGGTGCCGTGCGCACGCGCGCCTGACGGGGGCCGGAATTACCCTCGATGCGCGCTTCCTGCTCCAGACGCTTCGCGCGCAGTGACCGTTTGTACTGGCCGCGCACCTTCGGGCTGGCGGCCTGTTTCGCGAGCATGGCGCGCCGGATGCGTCTGCGTGCGTCGTCTCCCATGCCGCGTTGCTCCCCTGTTCCATTCTCACGCCGCACCGGGGCAGGAGTATAACACAGCAGGGCTTATTCAAAGTCGTCATGTCGGGGATTTCCTAACCCCCACCGCCCGGAGGGCACCCCCCTTCCCTCCGGGCGGTGGGGGTTAGGCACGGCAAACACGGTGAGTCATTCCCTTCCCTCGGAGGGAAGGGGCCGGGGGTTAGGATTCTCCGGCATGACGACTTTGAATAAGCCCTGATAACACAGCGTGGATCGCACATTATGTCCGGTAATCGTGTATACTCGCCCGGCATCGTACCGTGCCGACGCCACGAACGGCGAAAAGGCGCGGTTTATGCGGTTTATTCTGCAATGTCCGCCCGTCGGCGGGCAGGGGAGGCCAACCCGGCTCATGTTCCGCCCCTTTGATCACTTTCTCGGCGCGTTCAGCCGTGACCTCGGCATCGATCTCGGCACGGCGAACACACTCGTCTATGTGCGCGGGAGAGGGATCGTGGTTTCGGAACCGTCGGTGGTCGCCATCGACTCGCGCACAAAGCGCGCGCTCGCCGTCGGGGCGGAGGCGAAGGCGATGCTCGGCAAGACGCCCGGCAACATCATCGCCGTGCGCCCGCTCAAGGATGGCGTGATCGCGGACTTCGACACCGTCGAACTGATGCTCCGTTACTTCATCACCAAAGTGCACCCGCAGCGCGTGATGGCGCCGCACCCGCGCGTCGTCGTCGGTATCCCGTCCGGCGTCACCGAGGTGGAGAAGCGCGCGGCGAAGGACGCGGCGCTCTCCGCCGGGGCGCGCGAGGCGTACACGATTGAGGAGCCGATGGCGGCGGCAATCGGCGCGGGGCTGCCCGTCAATGAGCCGGTCGGCAGCATGATCGTCGATATCGGCGGCGGCACGACAGAAGTGGCGGTCATCTCGCTCGGCGGCATCGTCGTCAACAACTCGATCCGCATCGCGGGCGATGAGATTGATGACGCGATCATCCAGTACGCGCGGCGGGATCACAACCTCGTGATTGGCGAGCGTATGGCGGAGAACGCGAAGATCGCGGCGGGCAGCGCGTACCCGCTGGAGCAGGAGCGGCGCGTGATGCTCCGCGGGCGGGACCTGCTCAGTGGCCTGCCCAAGGAGATTGAAATCTCCTCCGTCGAACTGCGCGACGCGATCTCCGGGCCAGTGAACACGATCGTCGATCTCGTCAAGGCGAGCATCGAGGAGACGCCGCCGGAACTGGTCGCGGACATCATGGAACAAGGGATCACCCTCGCGGGTGGCGGCGCGCTCCTCTTCGGGCTGGAGCGACGATTGGAAATGGAACTGCGGATGCCGGTCCACAAGGCGGAGGATCCGCTCACCTGTGTCGCGGAGGGGACGGGGCGGGTGGCCGAAGCCATCCATCTTTACCACCGCGCGCTCGCTGGGGGGCAGGAACTCCGGCGCTCCTGACCGGAGCGGAGGCGACGATGATGACCTCATTCGGTTCCCGGCGACGACCGTGGACGTATATCGCGACGTTTATCTCTTTCACGCTCCTGCTCATCCTCCTCGACTCGCAGCACGCCTTCGACCCGATCAAGGGCGGCGCGTCGAGCGTCGTCGCGTCGTGGCAGGGGCGCGCCCGTGCCGTCGGCAACCGGCTCGGTGTGGCGCGTGGCAGTGTCCAGAGCACGGAAGACCTCCAGGCGCAACTCGATGCCGTCACCAAACAACGGGATCAGTTGCTGGCGGACAACAGCCGCCTCGCCGATCTCGACCGCGAGGTGCAGCGACTGCGCAAGCAGCTCGATTTCCAGCAGGCGCAGCCAACGTACAACATCGTCGCGGCGGAAGTCTTTAAGAACGACCGTGAATCGCCGCGCAAAGTCGCGTCCATCGACAAGGGGAAGGACGAAGGCCTCGCCAAGGGGATGGCCGTCACCTCGCCGGAGGGCCTGATGGTCGGGGTTATCAGCGATCTGACGGCGCACACCGCGCAGGTGACGTTCGTCATCGATGATAGCGTGCATATCAGCGCCCTCGTGCAGGATTCCGGCGAGCAGGGCATCGTCGTCGGCGCGTGGCAGCAGTCGAAGCGGCTGCTCCTGCGCGAGGTGGACAAGAACGCGAAGATCGAGCAGGGGCAGCGGATCGTGACCGGGTCGCTGACCAACGGTGTCGTGCCGAACCTGCCTGTCGGCTACGTCTACAGCGTCACGAAGGTCGCGATTTCCGACACGCAGGAGATCGAACTCGTGCCGTATGTCAACTTCGACAAGTTGCAGGCGGTCAGCGTGGTGATCGGGAAGAAGCAGCCGTGATGCGCTTGCCGGATGTGCGCCTCGCCGCCGCGCTCGCCGCCGCGAAGGGCACGTACCGCGCGACGCGGCTTCTCGGCAAGAGTGGTGGCACCGCGCTTCCCGGCCTGATCGCCGAGCGCGTGGACCCCGGTGTGATCGCTAAAGTGGCGGCGCGGTTGCCGGAGGGTGCGATTGTCGTCGCGGGCACGAACGGCAAGACGACGACCTCCCATATGCTCGCCGATATCCTCGCCGCCGCCGGGAAGGGCGTCGTCAACAACGGGGCGGGGAGCAACCTGAGCCGGGGCATCGCGGCGACATTCGCGCGGCAGTCGTCGGTGCTCGGGCGACCCGTCGCGGATGTCGCGGTGATCGAGGCGGATGAGGCGGCATTCCCCGGCATCGTCGCGGCGGTGCGCCCGCGCGTCGTCGTGCTGAACAACCTCTTCCGCGATCAACTCGATCGCTACGGTGAGTTGAACACGATCACGACCAAATGGGAAATCGCGTTGCGCGCGCTCCCGCCGGGGAGCAGCCTCGTCTACGACGCGGATGACCCGACGCTCTGCGCGCTTGCGGACGGCGCGCCATCGGGGACGGCGCGCGTGCCGTTCGGCCTCGGTACGCACCAATACACGCTCCCCGAACTCTCGCACGCGGCGGATGCGGCGATGTGCCGCGTCTGTGGCACGCCGCTGGAATACCATGCCCTCTCGGTCGGACACCTCGGCGATTGGTACTGCCCCACGGGGGACAATGCCCGCCCGCCGCTCGCGTACCGCGCCGAAGCGATCGAATTGCGCGGCATGGATGGCGCGGCCTTCCGCGTGATCGACGCACAGAGGAATGAGATCGCGATTGAGACGCGGGTGCCGGGGCTGTACAACGTCTACAACGCCGTTGGGGCCGCCGCCGCCGCCCGATCGCTCGGTGTCCCCGCCGACACGATTCGCGATGCACTCGGCCATTTCATCGCGCCATTCGGTCGCATCGAGCGGGTGATGCTCCAGGGGAGCCAGTTAACGCTCGCGCTCATCAAGAACCCGACGGGCGCGAATGAGGTGCTGCGGCTGATTGCCGCAGCACCACCTGCGCCGCTCCTTATCTGCATCAACGACCTGACCGCCGATGGCCGCGATGTGTCGTGGCTGTGGGACACGGACTTCGAGATGCTCGCGGCATATCCCGCGCCGATCATCGTCAGCGGTATCCGCGCGCTCGACATGGCGGTGCGCCTCAAGTACGCGGGCGTCGCGTCGGAGCGGGTGACGCTCGTGCCGGAGATCGGCGCGGCGTTGATGGCCGTCGCGGAGTGCGCCCCGCGTGGCGGTGACGCCTACGTGCTCCCGACCTACACGGCGATGCTCGCGGCGCGGGAATCGCTGCACGCGCGCGGCGCGTTAACGAATGTGTGGGCGACCGCCGAACAACACTGATCGGAGAACACCGCATGACCAATTACGCGCTGCGCATCACCTGGCTCTACCCGCGACTGATGAACATTTATGGCGACCGGGGCAATATGCGCACGCTGGAGCAGCGGTGCCGGTGGCGCGGCATCGCCGTCGATGTCGCGCGCGTCGGTATCGGCGATTCCCTGACGAGTGGCGACACGGACCTCTATTTCTTCGGCGGCGGGCAGGACCGCGAGCAAGTCGCCGTCGCGGCGGACTTGCAGGGGCCGACCGGCGCGGCGATCCAGCGGGACATCGCGGACGACGCGGTCGCGCTCACCGTCTGCGGCGGCTATCAGTTGTTCGGGGCGTATTACCGACCGTACGCGACGGATGACCTCCCCGGCATTGGCATCTTCGATGCGTGGAGCGACGCGGGGCCGGATCGGTTCATCGGCAACGTCCTCTCCGAGACGGAGTGGGGGACGCTCGTCGGCTTCGAGAACCACAGCGGCCGCACCTTCCTCGGCGCGGGGACGCGCCCGTTCGGTCATGTTGTCGTCGGGCATGGCAACAACGGCAGGGACGGCACGGAGGGCGCGGTGACGCGAAATGCCTACGGCTGCTACCTGCACGGCTCGCTGCTTCCGAAGAACCCGGCGTTCGCGGATCACCTGATCGGCCTCGCCCTCCGGCGCAAGTACGGCCCTGCCGCCCTTCTCCCGCCGCTCGCGGACACTTTGGAAATCGACGCGCACACCGCCGCCGCCGCCCGCGCGAGACAAACGCGCTGAGACCGAACTTGCAGGGCGAAGGGCACGATTACCACAGAGAGCACAGAGAGCACAGAGGACACAGAGAAATCTTTTAGGATTTATGCGGTTGTGCCATATCTTGGGGTATTGGACTGGCTCTACAGGCTCAAAGGGCAATCTTGCATGGTGAACTGTGAATCCCTATCTTTTTGTCTCTTCTTCTCTCTTTGCCCTCTGTGTCCTCTGCGCTCTCTGTGTTAAGTCCCGGAGACCCGGAGACCCGGAGACCCGGAGACTTCTCGGCGTCGAAATACGGTAGTGGTATGTTATGATGAGTTGCAGGGGTACGGACAGCGCGGGGTGAACGGGAGGGCGGATGCAGCAGCGCGAGGCGGTAGTGAGTGGCGAGGTCGCGCGCGTCGTGGTTGCCGCGCTGCTCCTGCTGTTCGCGCTCGCGCAAGGCCCGATCGTCCAGGCGTTATTCCCCCTCGATGTCACGCCGAATCTCGTGCTCGTCCTCGTCACGCTGTGGGCGGGGTATCATGGTGTGCGGGAGGGTCTGGCGTGGGCGTTCGCGGTAGGCGTCTTCCAGGACCTGCTCCTGTTCTCGCCACTCGGTTGCCACGCCTTCGCGCTGATGATCGTGGTGCTGGCGATTGAGCCGGTGCGGCACATCGCGTTTGGTGACAACCATGCGTGGGCGCTCGTCGCCGTTTTCGTCGCCGCCTTGCTCAACGATGTCGTCTTCCTGCTGATTACGCGGGTCGCGGGGCACGGGATGCGGCTCGACACACTGTGGCACTTCAGCATCGCCCGCGCGCTCACGGATGTGCTGGCGGCGGTGCTCGTGTTGCCGATCGTACTCTGGTTGCGCCGGTGGGGGAATCATGGGGATTTTGCGTCGCGATAATCACCGCCGATACGGCTCGCAGCGGCTCGAATATCGGCAGTTCGGCACGCCGACGAAGGAGTCGCCGAAGGAGCGGAGCGCGGACGAGGTCTTCCTCGGTCGGCGCATGTTTATCTTCAAGGGTGTCGCCGCGACCGCCTTCACCGCGATCACCGCGCGCATCGGCTACCTGCAACTCGGCCATCACGACAACGCGACGACGCAGTCCGTCGCGCAGAACCTCCGCACGCAGGTCGTCAAAGCGCCGCGTGGGCTGATTACCGACCGTAACGGCGCGATCCTCGCGGAGAACCGGAAGGATTGGAGCCTGGCGCTCGTGCGCGCGAAACTGCCCAAGGACCTCGTGCGCCGCGAAGCGATGTTCGCCGAGGTCGAGAAGTATGTGCCGCTGGAGTGGGCGATCATCATGCAACCGCTCGGCCCGCGCGCCCTCCCCGCGACGGTGCAGGAGTATGCGCAGCGACTGGCGGCGTTCAGCCCGACGTACGACGATGTCAACATCGCGCCGCTGCT
>JBBSII010000066.1:0-11420 GCA_038232175.1 Thermomicrobiales bacterium | reverse complement strand
TGGCGTCCATTCTGCGTATGATTGTCCGCATCCGGCGCTCGTCGCACCCCGACGAAACGGAGCAGCCGCGCTGACTGTGGCGCGGACGGTGACACGGGGAATGTCCCACGTTCGTGGAGGAAGGAAGCAGCCCCATGCAGGAGACGCCGCACACCACCGAGGATCTGATGAAAAGCGAGGCGCACGCGCTGCTCGGTGAACTCCGGGACGCGCCGGAGGCGTTCGCGCTCCTGTTCGCGCCGGAGAGCGAGGAGACGCTCCACCATCGCCCGTCGGAAGGGGAATGGTCTGCCGTTGAAGTCGTCGGGCACCTCGCGGACCTCGACGCCTTCAACCGCACCCAGCGGTTCAACGCGATCCTGATGGAGGAGAACCCGGAGTTGCCCGTCTACGAGCCGGATGAGCGCGTCGCCGCCGCCGACTATCAGGCGCTCTCCGGCACGGACGCCCTCAGCCTCCTGAAGCGCGAGCGCGACCTGATTAACGTGCTCCTCGAGGGGTTGCGGCCACATGAACTCGCGCGCACCGGCGTCCATCCCAAGTACGGTCAGCGCACCCTGCTCCAATTCGCAGACATGCGCAACCACGATCGCACTCACCTCGATCAGGCCGCTGCAGCCATCGCGAACGCGAAGTAGCGAGTAGCGAGTAACGAGGCGGATAGTCCCACTCGCTACTCGCTACTCGTTACTCGTTTCAGCCAGGTCGCGGTGTTCGTCAGCATCCGGTCGAGGTGCGAGAAGCAGCAATGACCGTCGCGCGGATACCAGTGCAGCGTGCGCGGGGGCGTGGCGGCATCGTAGAGCCGTTGCGCCTCGTGCGGCGGCACCACGCGATCTCGGCCCGCGCCGATCACGAGCAGCGGCATCCGCAGGCCGGACGCGAAGTGATCGAGGCTGTTCGCCGCGCAGATATAGGGCTGGCAATCGATCGGAAACCCCGTCACATGCACGACTTCCCACTGCGTCAGCGTCGGCATCCGCGTGATGTACTCGGCGGGCGCGAAGGGCGAGGTGATGGTGACGATCGCCACGAGGTCGGGCGCTTCACTCGCCAGCGACACTGCCAACATCCCGCCGAGGCTGACGCCGATGAGCGCGATCCGCCCGTTGAGCGCGGGATGTGCCGCGACCATCCGCCGCAAATCGTCCATCAGCGCGTGCTGATTTGGCACGAAGCGCACCGCCTCCCACGTCTCGCCCGTGCCCGGATTGTCGAGTGCGAGCGTCGCCATGCCGCGCATTAAGAACGGGTTGCGCCAGCCGTTTAATTCCTCCTTGACGGTGCTGCCGCCATTGAAGAAGACCACGAGTGGCGCGGGACGCGCGGGTGTCGCGCCCGTCGGCAACGAGAGGTAGCCGGGGACGCTGGCGCCCCGGAAGGTCAACTCCACCCGTTCACTCGGTGGGTCGAGCAGGGGCGCGACCACGCGGTACTGCGCTGCGGCACGCCGCGCGAGGGCGCGTTTGCGCTCCACGGGTTCGTAGACGAGCAACTGCGCCGCGTGGAGCGCCAGCGACGCCGCGCGGAGGGCATCCCGCCGCGTCGCATCATCGGTCGCAGCATCGGCACGGGCGGCGTAGCGTTCCGCGAGCGCCTCCCACTCGACGGGCCAGGCGTCCCACTCGCGAATGCGTTCGAGCGTCGCGGCGCCATCCGCGCGCGGCAGGCCGACCGGAACGAGCCGGTCGAGCACGCCGTTTGCCAGCCGCGCCGCGCCGCGCCAGCGGAACGCGCAGTTGATCAAATCCGGGGAAATCAGGCGATTACTAATCGTTACGGCGAGGGGGAGGCGGCGCACAAGCGACGCGCTTTGCAGTTCTTCCATGCTTCCAAGCATACCGCACCTACCCGGTTCACGGGAGGACGTGAATGGAGTACGATAGGGGAGAGGAGTGTACGTACAGAGAATCGGCACTTCATGGTGTGGACGAACAGACGGAGCGTCGCGTCATTGACCGGTCGGTAGGCGCTTCATCGGTTGGACACACCCGCCGTTCTTTCTCGAAGGGGGCATAGCGCGATGCATCAGCGACGATGGATGTACGGAATCATCATCGGTTCAGTGATCCTTGCGGGCGTGATTGGCGCACTCAGCATGACATATCGCACCTCGGCGGCCACATTTGCCGACCCCGCCTTCGCCCGCACCTGGGCGCGAACCGACGCGCCCGTGAGCGGCGGCGCGGTCGCGCGGACGTGGATCTGGGGGCCGGAACCGCGCACCGGCGCGATCATCGAGCCGTACCGCGACGCGCCCGGTGGCGCGCGCCTCGTCCAGTACTTCGACAAGAGTCGGATGGAGTTGACGAACCCGCAGGGGAATCCAGCAGACCCATTCTTCGTCACCAACGGCCTGCTCGCGACGGAGATGCTCACCGGCAATGTCCAACTCGGCGACGCGACCTTCGAGACGCACAACCCAGCGGCGGTCAATGTCGCGGGCGACCTCGACGACCCGACCGGCCCGACGTACGCGACGTTCGGCCCGCTGCGGAACGCGCCCGCGCTCGCTTCCGGCGCGGCGATCACCGCGACGGTGACGCACGATGGGCAGGTTGGCGCCGATCCCACCCTCGCCGGTAAAGCGGTCGCGCAGCAGTACGTCCCGGAGACGAAGCACAGCGTCGCGGATCTTTTCTGGGCCTTCATGACGAGCAGCGGCATCGTCGATGGCGGTGGCACCGAGCCGCTCTTCCGCTCGCCATTCTACGCAACGGGCTTCCCCGTGACCGAGGCGTATTGGAGCACGGTGCGCGTCGCCGGGCAGCAACGGGCGGTGCTGATCCAGGTCTTCGAGCGGCGCGCGCTGACATTCACGCCCGGTAACGTCGGCGGATTCGCGGTAGAGGCGGGCAATGTCGGCCTCCAATACCGCTCCTGGCGCGCCGCCCTCGCCGCGACGCCCACGCCGACGCCGATCCCGACCGCCCCGCCCACCCCCAACCCGACCATGACGCCCACCCCTTCGCCCACCGCAACAACGGCTTCCTCAACGCCGGTCAGCGGCCCCACCGCGACGCCCATCCCGACGGAAACCGCCACGCTCGCCGCCTTGATCGTCGAGGTCACGTACGATGGTGATGCGACCAGCAATGATCCGAACGACGAGACGGTGGTGATCATTAACGGCTCCCCGACGCCCATTGATCTGGCAGGCTGGACGCTGCGTGACACACATGGCCACGCATACGCCTTCAGCGCCCTCACACTGCCCGTTGACGGGCAGATAACCCTGCTGTCGGGGAAGGGGAGCGATACGCCGACACGGCGCTACTGGGGCCAATCTACGGGCATCCTCGATAACACCGGCCCTGAGACGTTAACACTGCGCAATGCTGACGGCGTGCTGATCGACGCCTACCCGTACCCGTAACGCGCCAAACTCGCCGAGCGCTCAAGAGCGCGCGCAATGGCGCCGATCGGTGGAATCGTGATCCACGACCAACGTGACATAACGCATGTCTCCGAGGCACCGTTCTGTGAGTATTACTCACTCACCTTGTGTACGTTCTGTGTCTCAGGTGCAATGGTTGCAGGGATGGCACCGAGTGACTGCGCGCGGCACAATGCCCTCGCAGAGCGTCCCAATGGCGCAAACTCTTCCTACGAATAGTACGAAGATCGTGCCCGCTGGCCCATCAGGAACACAAAGTTGTCAAGCAGTCCAACAGACGCTAGACTAGGTGTACGGGCACTCTGCGTCTGCATACCAACACTCCGGGGGATGCATTGACAAATCTGTGACCGTGTGGCAAACATGATCGCAGCGCGGGGCGGTTCGCGGCAAGTGTTTCACGGGAGGATCGCGAGATGGTCGAGCGGGAGCGGCAGATCGAAGAGGGGGACACGAATGTCCTTCGCATCGAACCACGGCAACGGTCGTTGTTCCCGGAGCCGACGCCGTTACCGCTCGCGCCGACAGCGCCGAACGCAGCCGCCGGTCTCCGTCGCTTCTACATGACGGCGGACCTCCGCGCGGAGACCGGTGTGCCGCGCACCGCGATGGATTTCTACCTGCGCGCGGGCGTCATCCTGCCCACGGCGCGCACGGAGAGCGGCTACTTGCTCTTCGATGAGACGGAACTCGCGCTGCTGCGGCAGGTGCTCGAATGGCGCGCGCGCGGCATCGGCCTCAAGGCGATCAAGGAACGGCTGAAGCGGTAGGGGGCGAGCACGATGACGTACTACAAGTTCTTCGGGCTGGCGCGCGAGCCATTCGGCACGACGCCGGATCCGGCGATGTTCTACAAGACGCTCGGCCACGAGGATTGCTACGAGCGGCTGAAGCTCGCGATCCAGTTGCAGCGCGGGCTGGCGATCATCCTCGGCGACATCGGTTACGGCAAGACGACGATCAAGGTCGCCTTGCTCACCGAGCTGCAGCGCGACCCGGCGTTCGAGATCGCCATCATCAACAACCCGCGCGACTGCCGGACGGACGTGCAGTTCCTCCGCGCCGTGCTGACGCAGTTCGGCCTTCGCCCGGACGGCCGCAGCGGCCTGGAGTACACGAACCAGTTCCTCCAGTTCCTCGAAACGATGCATGTGCACGGCCGTCGCGTCCTCCTCGTCATCGACGAGGGGCAGAACCTCTCCGGCGCGCAACTGGAGATCCTGCGCACCTTCCTCTCGTTCGAGACGCCGACGGCGAAATTGATCAACGTCGTGATCTTCGCCCAGAACGAATTGGAGGACAAAATCGTGCGCAAACGAAACCTCGCGCAGCGGGTGGGGATGGATCACAAGTTGAACCCGCTCAACCGCCGCGACACGGCGGGGCTGATCGAGCATCGCCTCCAGGTCGCGGGGCTGCCCCACGGCGAGACGCTCTTCGAGGATGCCGCGATGGATGTCATCCACGAGGCATCGCGCGGCATCCCGCGCGCGATCACGAACTTCTGCGCCGACTGTCTCGTCGAGGCGGTCTTTCTCGGCCACCGGACGGTGGACGCGGCCCTCGCCACGGCGGTCATCGAGACGCGCGTCTTCAAGGGGGTGGCGTAACCGATGGCGAGCGACGAGCCAACGACGGGCCAGCGGCGCTTCCGCGCGGTGGATGTCCTCACGGGGACGATCGACCGCGCGGAAGCGCCTCGGCGCGCGCGCAAGCAGATCAGTGCCTACCTCTACCCGGAGCAGGTGCGCCGCCTCGGCGAACTGCACGCCCGCCTCAATAGCACGGCGGACGGACGGATCGAGAAGAGCGAGATCGTTGGGGCCGCCCTCGACCTCCTCGGCGCGCTGGTCGAGGCGGCGGAGGTCGAGGACACGCCGCTGACGACGCTCGACGCGGTACGCGCCTACGCGGACGATCGACTGAGGAAAGGGAAGTAGTCAGGTACTCAGGTACGTGAGTACTCAGATAGACGAGAAGGGGAATGCAATGACACAAGCAGGGACCGGCATCCGTGGACCGACCGGGCCGGACAAAGCAAACGACCGCGCGGGCAACGCGGCCGTCGGCTCAAGAAACGAGACCTGGAGTGGAAGCGGGAACAACCAACCCAGCCGGGTGTCCAGAAATCTGGCTCCGGCGTCCAGTGTAGGCGGCGTGGCGTGGCGCGTCAAGCGCGAGGGACGCCGATGCACTCTTTCATGCGCCTCACGGACGATTCGCGCGCGCGCTTTTGATGACGCGCCCGATCACCGCAAGATAATAGACAAGCACACCGGGGCGGCGGGCAAGCGCGCCGGTGCCTTCGCGTGCGGCGGGGCGAGACGGTCCCCGCGTCAAGAAAGCGGGACAACCACCCATGAATGATGAGCAGATGGGTCCACGCCCATCATCACCACCGCCCGATCCCGGCGCGGATCAGGCCGATCGACCGATGGCGCCGGGCGATGGCATGGCGAACACCGTGCCGCCCGCCCTTCCCGGTTCCCCGTCCTCCCCACCCCCGCCCGCGTCAAACGGGACGCGGATGGGGACGCCTGCGGGCATGGGCGGCGTTCGTGGCGTCACAGCTCCGGGAGCGACCGAAGCAGGGGTTGCGACGGCCGGGCAGGACATCCGCCACCGCGGCTGGTACTGGCACTGGAACACCCTCATCACGCAGTACGCGCCGCTCCTCGGCCTCAAGGGGGTGGGACTGCTTAACTCCTACACCGTCTGGACAGATCGCCGTGAGGGATCACCCCACCAGGGGTACGCCTTCCCGACGCAGGACGCGGAGGGGAAGTTCTACGGCGAGGGGCGCGAGGAACTGATCACGCTGAACAAGATCCTCGTCGCGCTCGATCTTATCGCCATTCACAAGGAGATGGTGCTTCGCCAGGATGACCGGAACCGGCGCTGGCGCGTGCCGCACAACTTCTACCGCGTGAAGGACCCGCGCGACGGCCTCGTGCTGAATATGCACGCCGTCGTCCGTGTGCTCGAACTGGCGGATCGCGACCGCAACGTCTTCCGTCATGTGCGGCACATCTTCGGGCCGCAGTTCGCCCCGATCGACCGCACGAGCATCTGGCATTATCTGCTCCCCGAACTGCGCCAACTCCCTCTCTGGCAGCAACTCGCGGAGCGCGCCGAACGCGAGCGACGTGGTGGCAAGCGAATTCTCAGCCTCCCGACGACCGAGAACCCTTCAACCAGTGTCGCTTCGGACGAAGTCGTCGCTCTAGCGGGCGACATTGGTAAACAAATCACACCGCTAAGAGTGGCGATTGACGCCATTCCGTTCGACAATGGTATCGCGCTCAACGCCGCTATCGCCCTCCGAACGGACGGTGTCGATACTGTGGACGCCGAGAACACCCCCGAAGTGCCGGATGTCGCACCGGTGAACACCGACGAACCTTCGGCAATCGACGAAGGTAAGACAGGCGTCGAATATGCTCCTCCTCCCTTCGTCGTCCCCACGGACCGTACGGAGGACCAAGAACCGGAGACTAGAGAAGAAACAAGTACCAGTACAAGCAGTACAAGCACGCGCGAATCAGTGTCCGATATTTTCGCGGCTTTGGCGGAACGCGATCGTCGCGAGCGGATGGGCGATCCGATTCCCGAAGCGCCCGATGCGCCATCGGTGGCCCCATTCCTCCCCGCGCAGCCCCTCCCGCCCGTCCCGGCGATGTTGGAGGACGGCGCAGTCGTGGTGCGGGCGCTGGATGTCACCGACCCGCCGGTAAACGCGGTCGCGCACCAGACTGCATCGATCACCGACATCGAGGCGGCGCTGACGATGGCGAATGGTCGCCCGCCGAGCGATATGGAGATTTCGCTGCTCGTGCAGGTGGCGCGGGAGTGCGACCCCGCCGCGCAGTCGCAGGGGTACGGGCCGGGCACCGGCCTGGGGTGGGTGCTCGCCGCAATCTGGGAGGCGGTCAACAGTGGGAGCCAGTTCGTCGCGCCGAAGCGCGTCGCGGCGATCTGTGATCGTTGGGTGGTGGAGGGGTTCGGGTCGGACAACCGCGCGAACCCCGCCGCCCCGCCGCCCTACGCCCCACCGCCCGACTGGCCGGTGCCCGACGCCAGCGCCGCATCATCCGTCGATATACCATCCGTCGCACGCAGCGATCCCGGGCCGATCCCAACGATTCCTGCGTTGCCGGACATTAGCTATGCCTCCGCCCCCCCGGCCACAATGCCGGGGACCACCGCGACCGATGCCGAAGGCCGCCGCCTGTGGGAGCAGGTGATCCGGCGGCTCGATGGTGTCCTCCACCCTGACGCGCTGGAACGCTGGTTCACCAGCGCGCGCGTCACGGCAATCGACCACGACCGCGTGACCGTCACCGTGCCGGGCGCGGACATCGCCCTCAAACTCGCGTCGTATCGCGGGCTGATCAGTCGGCGGATGAGCGAGGCGCTCGGGCGCACCGTCGATGTCGTCTTCCAGGCGACGCGGCTCTCGGCTTCCCCCACGGAGCCGCCCGCGCCATCAACGCCGCCATCGAACACCGTGCAACAGTCCACCCAGGTATACTCTTCGCGGCCCACCTCGCCGACCGCGTCCGGCTCATTTCCCGTCATCCCGGCGGAGTTCACCCAACCGAAAACGCCGCCCGCCGTCAGTACGCTAGCGACGGCGAGCAACCTGGAAACGCCTCCCATGCCGCCGTCCCCGACGTCGGCACCCACAAAGCATCCAGCAGCCGGGGGCGAACCGTCGGTCGCCCCGCCGACCGTCCCAACCTTCGCGCTGACCTCTGCGGGTCTGAGCAATCAGCAAATCTGGACGATGGCGCTCCAGGACCTCCGGGCGCGGATGAGCAGCGCGACCTTCGCGGTCTGGATTCGCCCCGCCGAACTGCTCGCCATCGACCCTGACGGGACGCTCGTGATCGGCGCGCGGAACCGCGTCCAGCGCGAGCGACTGGAACGGCAGCATCTCGCAGACATTGTCGCCGCGCTCAACGGCGTACTCGACCGGCCCGTCGGCGTGCGCGTCGTCGTGATTGGCGAGTCCGATCTCCGCGGGGGAGGGGGGCAGCAACAGCATGGATGATCGCGGAAGAAGGGACGGGCTATTGAGAAATATGCATACGGACATGATCGAGCCATTGATGTGCCGCCCGCCGCACGGCCTCGTAGCCATGCGACGGAAGCGGCTGTCAGCATCGTGATGGTTGCCATGGTGTCACCCATCACCGATCATGTCGTGCGTGCCGCCCGCTGCTCAGTCCGCGTCCGCGTCCTTATCAATCGGCAACTCGGGGCGGCGGGAGTAATCGCCGAACGAGCCGACGTAGTGCCGCACGTTGTCCCACCCCGCGCTCTTGAGCGCGCTGTACGCATGCGCCGCCCGCCCGCCGCCCTGGCAATAGGTGACGACTTCCTTGTCC
Source organism: Thermomicrobiales bacterium (assembly GCA_038232175.1). Taxonomy (GTDB): domain Bacteria; phylum Chloroflexota; class Chloroflexia; order Thermomicrobiales; family JALYUS01; genus JALYUS01. The sequence continues at coordinate 2,633 of JBBSII010000066.1, read as the reverse complement.
GGCGTGACGCCCTTCGCCGCGAGGATAGCGCGGATCTCCTCCGGCGATTTGTAGGTCCCGTCCGCGTTGGAAAGCTCGGTCCATTCGACCCAGACCGAGCCGGGCACCCGGCCGAGGCGGGGATTGATGCCCGCGTAGCGCCCCCGCGCGCTGCCGGTATATTCGCCCTCCGAGCGGACATCGAGCAGCACGACATCCGGGTTGCCGATGCGCGCCGCCACGTCATCCACCGTGGCGAAGGTCGATTCATTCCAGCGGGGCGTGAAGGGGACCGGCTGCCGCGTCGCTTCTTCCCCCTCAGCGACCGGGCGACCTTCCGCCAGCCACTGCTGCAACCCGCCCGCGAGGATCGCCGCGTTCTCGTACCCGGCGAAATCCGCCGTCCACAGCCCGCGCGCGTCGCTCGTCTGGTTCGTCTGCGCGTAGAAGACGACCGTCTCGTCCCCGGTGATGCCGAGGTTCGTCATGAAATCGACGACGAACGCGCGGAACTGCGCGTCGCCCTCCGGCGTCGATGCCGCGCCCATCGCCGACGGGTTCGCCCACATCGCGCCGGGGATGTGCCCCGCGAGGTATTCCTGCGGCGTCCGTGTGTCCACCGCGATCACGCTCCCATCCGCGCTGTGCTCCGCCAGCCACACGCTATCGACAAATTGCATTGGTCTGTCCTTTCTCTCTGCCCCACACGGCCGTCATCACGCCTCATCCTCTTCCGGCAGCGCCGCATCACTGAGTAACGCCGCGACAATCCGGGGCATTCCGTTAAAAAACGCGCCATTCGTCACGACCCGCGTTGCGCCCGCCGCCCTGGCCGCCGCGCGGCTTTCCGTCTCGACGTGTGGCCCGAAGGCGAGCAGCGGCACCGCCGCGAGCGATGGTTCGTCGCGCACCGCCCGGATCGCGCCCTCCCAGTCGAGGAAGGGCGCGCCGAAGCGGACGATGATCGCCCCCGGCACGCTCGCGCGGGTAGCGGCGAGCAGTTCAGCCGTTGTCGGCACGATGCGTACCGTATAGCCACTCGCGCGGAGCGTATTCTCGACGCGCGTCGCAAGCATCAGATCATCAACGAGCACGAGAATGCTTGTCAGTTCATCGGTGGTTGCGTCATATCCCGCTTTCACCTCCCGTTACGCTCTCTCTGGGGCTCCACGACCTCGATGGGGGAGATCGCGACGATCTCCTCCGTGAACTGGACGAAGTTCCGCAAGGCGCTCTCCATCATCGCGGTGCCGTACTCGATGGACGCCTTCCCCGGTGCGTCGCCGAGGCAGCCGTTGCGCGTGTACTCGTCGAACCGGAAGGGGACGGTCACGTTGTACCGCCGCATCTGAGTGCGGAAGCCGTACGTCAGGTCGGTCATGTCACCGGCGGCGAGCGCGCCTTGCTTGACGATCCCCGGCGCGAGGTACATTGTGGCGGAGACCTCCATCTCGCACGCATGGCCGGTAATCCCCGTGATGCCGAACCGCTCGTTGATGTCGCTGTCCATGAACGAGAAGTACGACGCCGCGCCGATGAACGCCACATCCAGTGCCTCGTGGATGCGGGCGCAGGCGGTGCCCATTGCGTTCGTGTTGCCGCCGTGACCGTTGACAATGAAAAAGCGGCGGAAACCGTGTTCGCGCAGCGACCCGACAATCTCGACGAGCACCTGCGTGAAGGTGTCGCTCTCCAGCGTGATCGTGCCGGGGAAGTTCATGTGATGGAACGAGACGCCCCACGGCGGGCCGGGCGCGACGAGCAGGCGCGGGTATGCCAGCGCGCTCGCCCGCCGACAGAACGCTGTCGCCCCAACGATGTCCATGCTCACGGCGAGGTTCGGGCCGTGCTGCTCGTTCGAGCCAATGGGCAACAGCACGACCTCCACCCGGTCGCGGACGTCCCGCACCTCCGGCCACGAGAGGTCTGCGAGCATGAGATCGCGCGTCGATGCGCCCGCGTTGTCCGTTTGGTCTGCCATCGCTCTCCTTCTTCCCGCGCCCATGTGCGCCGTGTTCCTCGTTCCTTGAGCCTCCGAGCGAGCAGTATACGGGAAGCGGGGGAACGACGACTGAGAGGGAATGGTGGTTGCACGATTGTAGAGGATGAGTGGTTTGCACGTATGATACATCGCACAATCATAGCCTGTGTCTATGGCATTCTGCGCTATTTGACGATAGACGTTCGGGCAGGCAAAATAGTGCGTTGTGTTAGGGGTGCGTCCCGTGCTCCTTCTGCGGCACACAACCTGCTATCTTGGGGCGGTGCGAGCCTTCGGGATTGCAGCAGATGAAAATTGCAACCAGGATTGCGCGTCGCGCCGCCCGGAAGTGGGTGATGGCAGGAATCGTGCTGCTCTCGCGGGCCGGAGGAGTCATGGTACATGCTTGAAACGGTACGCAAGCCGGCTGTTGTCACGGCGATTCTGGAGAAACGGGCGCAGATCGAAGCCGCGCGTCTCGTCTATCCGTTCGCCATCGGGTCGGCATTCGGTCTCGGTCTCGTCGTGCGTGGGGCGCGGACATTCTCACACGACTTCCCGCTGAACGACGGCGGGCTTTTTTACACGATGGTGCAGGACCTCCAGCGCCTCCATTACCAGTTGCCCGCGTACACATCGTACAACGCGGCGACGATACCGTTCACGTACTCGC
>JBBSII010000065.1:0-11467 GCA_038232175.1 Thermomicrobiales bacterium | reverse complement strand
CTCCTTGATCGCCATTGTGAGGCGCGCGATCTCCTCATCCGTCAGCGCGCCGACCGGAGCCTGCGGGTGGATGCCGGCGCGGTGGAGCGATTCATCGGCGTAGATGTTGCCGAGGCCCGCGATGCGAGACTGGTCGAGCAGTGCGGCCTTCGCGACGCGCACGCGCGACGTGCCGAGTGCCGCTCGCACCGCCGCCGCGTCGAGTGCGTCGTCCAGCGGCTCGTGGCCGAGATGCGCAAGCCGCGCCGCCAACCTCGCCGGGTCGAGCACTTCCGCTGTGCCGAAGCGACGCATATCGCCGAAGCGCAGTTCCGCACCGTTGTCGAGCCGCAGCGTGACGCGATGGAACCGCGCCGGAGGTTCGGCCCCATCGTTGACCGTGAGCGCCCCGGTCATGCGAAGGTGGACGACGAGCGCCAAACCATCGTCGAGATCGAGAATGAGGAACTTCGCGCGGCGGCGCACCGCATGGATCATCCGACCGGACAATGCGGCCTGCCATTGCGCCTGCCACGCCTGCCAGCGCGGCTCCGTCTCCGGCGCGACGACCGCGACAATCCGGCGACCGGGGAGGGCCGATTCCAGTCCGCGACGGACGGTTTCAACTTCGGGGAGTTCGGGCATGGTGCGGTCTGACCTCCTGTATATCCGTGCAGTATATCTGTGTTTCGATTGTTTGGATGCGGTACAATGCAGGCATGAATGCTGCCTTATCCGCGCCGCCGACACCGGATCTCACCCATCTCTCCACTATTCAACACACGCTGCTCGATTGGTATGCCCGCGAGGGGCGTGACCTGCCGTGGCGGCGCACACGCGACCCGTACGCGATCCTCGTCTCCGAATTGATGCTCCAGCAGACGCAGGTGGACCGCGTGATCCCGAAGTGGGAGGCGTGGCTGGCGCAGTTCCCGACGGTCGAAGCGCTCGCGAATGCCCTGACGAGCGACGTGATCCGCGCGTGGTCGGGCCTCGGATACAACCGGCGGGCGATCAACCTCCAGCGGCTCGCGCAGGCGGTCGTGGCGGCGCACGGCGGGCGTGTGCCGGATGATGTCGCGGAACTGAAGGCGCTCCCCGGCATCGGGCCGTACACGGCGGGGGCGGTCGCCGCCTTCGCGCACAACCGGCCCGTCGCGATGGTCGATGTCAACATTCGCCGCCTGCTGCACCGCCTGTTCGTCGGTGCGGAGGTGCCGGACTTCCACATTCCCGAGGCGGCGATCTGGGCGCTCGCGCGGGCTTCGGTGCCTGCGGGCCGGAGTGCAGACTGGCACCAGTCGCTGATGGACCTCGGCGCGACGATCTGCCGCCCGCGACCGCTCTGCGACCGCTGCCCGGTGCGCGCGTGGTGCCGCGCCGCGCCGGAATGGGCGACGCTGCCGCCCGATGCGCCGCGCCCGACGAAGTCGCAGGGCAAGTGGGAAGGCTCCAATCGTCAGTATCGGGGGCGCATCCTCCGCGCGCTCGGTGCGTTGCCGCACGGCGATGCGCTGCCGCTGCCGCTCCTCGGCGCGCGGGTGCGCGATGGATATACCGCCGATGATGAAGTGTGGTTGCTTGCGCTCGTCCGCGCCCTCGCGACCGACGGGTTGGTCGTCCTCGTCGATGACGCGGGGGCGCGGGCTGTCCGGCTGCCCTGAGGAGTAACGAGTAACGAGGGATGACAAACCGGGTATGAACCGCATCTGCCCAGAGGGCGCCCGGCAGAGGAAAGGGAATTGAACCACGAAGGCGCGAAAAGCGCAAAGGAAAGAGAAGGAAAAAAGGCACGCTCCTTCTCATCTTCGCGCTCTTCGCGCCTTCGTGGTTCAATTCCCTCTCTGAGTTCCTCTGCGTCCTCTGCTGGGTGCCCTTTGAGCAGATGCGGTTCTCCCCGGTTTCTCCCCGGCTTCTCGTTACTCGTTACTGCCTCTGTCACACACCGCCGCGCCGGTGTTATCGTTAAGTTAGGCGAATACTGGCTCTTGGGGACCAATGTGGAGTATCAGGCAACATGGGCATGCAGACCTTGATCACGCGGTACGGGCGGTGGCTCGTTGCGCTCGTTTTCGTTTGGCAGATGGGCGTGGGTGCGGGCGGCAGCGTCGCGTCGTTCGTCCCGGATAGTGCAGCGGCGGATGTGCCGTTCGCCGGGGACGATACCTTTCAGGTGGGACCAACCTTCGTGACGGATCCGGCCACCGTCCCCGTCACGATTGACCGGGCGTATGGCCCGCTCGCGGACGACGCGGGCCATCTGCGCGCCGATTTACTTGGCACGAGCGTCGCGCCGGATGCGTCGCTGGAAGTGGCCATGGCGGACGGCGCGCAACCGGCATTCGCGGTGGCGATCAACGGCGTGGCGGCACCCGGAGCGTGGCAGCCGTTGGGCGGTGGTGCGTACCGCATAACCGTGCCGACGCCGCTGTTGCTCTTTCCGCAAGTCGGGGATGCGAGCCGCCCGCTCACCCCGCGCGCGAATGCGGTGACACTTTCCGGTGCGTCGGCGTCGCTGAACTGGCTGCGGCTGATCGTCCCCGGCACGCCGCCCGCACTCCTGATGGCGGGCGCGGACTTCTCGTGCGGCGCGCCCGGCCCAAGCGAGCCGACGGAGACATGGGACGATTGGGGCCGCTGGCTGACCGCCGATGGCGTGCCGTACGCCGCGCCCGCGCGGGACGGGCGCCTGACGATTGTGGATCAACTGCCGTCACTCGACAACGGGTACGCACTCCTGCGCCGCGCGTACGGGCCGGATCGCCCCGGTCTGTCGCCGCGCGTCACGCTCGTTGGCTACAGCATGGGCGGGCTGGTGTCGCGGCTCTGGGCGTCCCAGCACCCCGGCGTGGTGACGCAGTTCATGGTGATCGCGACGCCCAACGCGGGCACTGATGCGGCGACGAACTTCTTCACCGCCTTCCTCACGCGTTGCGCCGCCGGTGCGTTGCACGACCTCACGCCGTTCTTCGTCTCCGCGTTCAACGGGCGCGTCGATCTCTCGCACTACTGGGACCCGGACCCCGCCACCCTGCACATCACGACGATTGCCGGCGTCCCCCCGACCGGGGAGCGCACGGACGGTGTTGTCGCCGAGGAGAGCGCGAGCGCGTTGCCGTACGCGGCGCACCTCACCTGGGCGCCGGATGCCGGGGGCCGCGCCTTCTCACTCCACGCCACGATCCCGCATGTGGAGAAAATCTACACCGCCCTGCGCGCGTGGACGCACTTCACCGACCCACTCCGAGACGGGCGCACGCGGTAAACGCCCTGCTCCGTACGCCGATCGATCGCCAGATTACGGCAGCGGTCTCAGACGAATCTCAAAGAGCGTTGGCCAGTTTTTCCCCGTTACGAAGAGTCGATCGGTCGCGTCGTCGTACGCGATCCCGTTGAGCAGATCGTCCGGCCCGGCTCGCTCCGTCACAGGAAAGAGACCAGTCAGGTCGATCCGGCCTCGGAGCGCGCCGGTTGCGGGGTCGATGCGGACGATAGAGTCCGTCTGCCAAACATTGGCGTAGATTTCCCCGCGCACGTACTCCAGTTCGTTGAGATTCATGAGCGGTTGGCCGTTGTCGTACACGTCGATGGTCCTGATCGTGGCGAATGTGCGGGGGTCGAGGAAGCGAATGCGCTGCGTGCCGTCGCTCATGATGAGGGAACGACCGTCGTGCGTCAGCCCCCACCCTTCGCCATCGTAGGCGAACTCCCTGCGCGGGCAGAAGCAGCGCGCGTCGTAGACGAAACCCTTGTGCGACTGCCATGTGAGTTGGATCAGCATGTCATTGAAGAGCGTCAGACCCTCCCCGTAAAAGTCTGGCGCGAGCGAGAGGCTCTGCGTCACCCTGCCGGTGGGAATCTCCACCCGGCGCACGCTCGACGCACCATTCAATCCGGTGCTCTCGAAGAGCGCCCCCTCGCTGAACACCAGCCCCTCCGTGTAGGCGGTGCGATCGTGGGGCCAGCGGTTGACGATCTCATAGGAAGAGGTGGGGATCGTCGGCTGTGGCTGCGCGCCCGGCTCCGTGTGCTGCGGGGTGGGAGCCACCACCGTGCCTGGCGCCGCCGCACCCTGGCCACACGCGGAGAACACGAGGGCGCTTGCGAGCATCAGGAGCGCTACCGTGGAGCGCCCCCTCATCGACACACCGTTCCACCGTGTACGACGAATGTTCGGCTCGCCTCGTGATATACCACGCGATTGGTAGGTCCTTTCTCGGTTGAATTGTCAGGCAAGAAAAACGCGGCAGGGGAAACCCCGCCGCGTCCAGGATACTAGCCCGATGCGTTTACGCCCGACGACGCAGCAGGAAGCCCGCGCCGATGCCGGCGACCGCGAGCAGGAGCACCTCGATCAACACAGGGTTGATCGACCCGCCCTGCGCCTGACCGGTTGACGGGAGCGTCGTGGTCGGGGCGACCGAACCGCCGCCGGTGCCCGTCGCCACCGCGCTCGTACTGACGCGCGTCGCGACCGTCGTTGCCGCGCCACTACCGGTGGTCGTTGCCACCGCCGCGCCGCCACCAGTGGCGGTGGTCGCGACCGCGACCGTTCCGGTGGCGGCGCGGGTCGCGGTAGGCGCTACGCCGCCCGTACCCGTGCCTGCGGTACCCGTCGTGCCGGTTCCCGAACCCGTCGCGCCCGGTGTCCCCGTGCCCTGTGCGCCAATTGGCCCCACGCTGAACGCAAGGACCGTCAGAATCGCGACCGCAAACACGAACAATGCCGTCAACCGCTTACTCACGCAACCACCCACCTTTCCTTGTGAAACGACCACCCCTTGGTCACGGTACACAATCCGCTTGCGCCGCACCACAGTGTACCACAGGCGACTGGTTACACAATGTCGCACGAAAAGTGCCACGTACGGAAGAAGGGGAAAAGGTATAGAATACATACTCGATGCTAGGGAGTTCCACATCCGCTGGGCGGTGGGGGGTGAGGACTCCCCGACCGTCCCGGCGTCGTTCCGGGAGCGTACCGCGTTTGCGTGCATCGTGCATCGTGCATGAAAAATCGACATTCTGCGTACGCGCTCATCGGGAACGCACACGCTGCCCACATTCTGCTAACATGACCTCGGTATGCTTGAGCGGCGTGGCACGCGGACGGCGGGAAGTGTGGTGTGCCGCGTGCCGTCGCGAATGGGAGAGGAGAGCGACGATGCCCCCCCTGCCTCACAGTCCCGACCTGGCCTTCTCGCTCGACGATGCACAGACGTTGCTTTTCACCATCCACGATGTGCCATTCGTGGTGCGCTCCAACGACGCGGGCGTGATCGGACACGTCGCGCGGCTTGTCGCGCGCTATCGCGGGTCGATGCCGCAGGCCGCGACTGGCCCGCAGCAGGAGTTGGTCGCGGTGCAGGGCACGCCGGAGTTTGATCGAAGCGGCCTGACCGACGTGCCGCGTCGCTCCGGCGCGAGCAAACCGGCGCGGGTCGCGATCACCGACCGCGACGACCATCGTCTGATCTACCGGCGCGAGGCGGGCGTGTTGACGGTGATCGAACCGGCGCGGTGGACGATCACCGGCGACTTGCGCGCCTACCCGAACGAGGTAACGCGCGCGCTGGACGCGATGCTCGCGCTCGCGCTCGTGGAGCGGGGCTACCTGACGCTCAAAGGCTCCGCATTGGCGCGGGCCGGGCAGGGGGTCGCGCTCGTCGGCGGGTCGGACTCCGCGCGGCGTGCGCTCGCCGTAACGCTCCTGGAGCGGGGCTTCCAGTGGGTGACGGAGGACTCGCTCCTCGTGCGGGTGGCGGCGGGGCACGTCGAGATGCGCGGCCTGCCAGGCCTCCTGCGCCTCGGGCCCGCCGCGATGACGGCGCATCCTGCCCTTCGCGCGATGCTCACCGACGACGAGCGGGCGCAGTACGCGGGACAGACATGGCGGGACCTGCGGGAGATCGACGCGCGCTACGTCGTCAACGCGGCGGACGCCTTCGGCGCGGGCGGCGTGGAGGAGGACGGCGCGCTGCGGATGATCGTCGCATTGCGCTGGAAAGGGAACGATACGTCGGGCGCGTCCGCCATCGCGCCGCTCGCCCGTGCTGAGGCGTACGAAGCGCTCGCAGACACGACCCGTTCGTACGGTCTGTACGACGTGGACGGCGCGGTGCCGCCGAACTTCCACCGCCTCCAGCGGATCGCGGAGACGGTGGCGATGCGCGCTGTCACTGGCCCAATCGACCTCGCAACCGTCGCGGACGCCCTCGCGGCGGACGATGCGCTGACCGCCCCCGCCGACCTCCCTGCCGCGACGAACGGGGCGCGCTGAGTGGCGGTGCGGCGTGCCGCCGTGCTCGATGTCGGCACCAACACCGCGCGCCTGCTCGTCGCGGACACGGAGGGGGACAGACTGACGCCCGTGCTCGACCGCACGATCATGTCCCGCCTCGGCCTCGGCGCGCGCGCGGACGGCACGCTGGCGGCAGAGAGCATCGCCCGGACGGCGGACGCGGCGGCGACGCTGGCGGGGGACGCACTCGTGGCGGGCGCGACGACGCTCCTCATCGTCGGGACGGCGGCGGTGCGCGACGCGCCGAACCGCGGCGCACTGCTCGAACGCGTCGAGCGGGAGATCGGCACCGCATGCCGCGTGATCGACGGCGAGACGGAGGCCTCGCTCACCTTCCTCGGCGCGACGGTGGGGGAGTCGCTCGACGGCACGCTGGCGGTCGGGGACATCGGCGGCGGGAGCACGGAGCGGATCATCGCGGTGGACGGGGTGATCCGCGAGCGGCGCTCCGTGCCGATTGGCTCGGGTCGCCTGACGGAGCGTGCGATCCGCCACGACCCCCCAACCGCCGCCGACATCGCCGCCGCCACGCGCATTGCCGAGGAGGCACTCTCCGCGCTGCGCCCCGTGACGGCGCGCGTGCTCCTGCTCGCTGGGGGCACCGCCGGCGCACTCGGCACATTGCAGGGCGCCACGACGCTCGACGGCCCCGCCCTCGATGGCGCGCTGGCCGTTCTGCAATCCGCGCCCGCCGCCACGCTCGCCGCACGGGTCGAGATCGAAGCGGCCCGCGTTGGCCTGATGACGGCGGGCGCGATCCTCGTGCGCGCCCTCGCCGGGACGTGCGGCCTCACCGCCGCGACCGTCGCGCGCGGCGGCATCCGCGAGGGGACGCTGCTCGCCGCGATGCGCGGTGAGTACGGGTTCTGAGGGAGAAGGGGGATTTTTAACCGATGAGCGACGATGACGCGGCCTTTGGCCCCAAGACGCAGTTCAGGCAGGCGGCGGCAATGGTGCTGACCGAGCGGCTCGACGCGCTCATGGAGCACGAGGCGGGCACCCGCGTGGGGGAGGACCCGGAGGAACTGCATGACATGCGTGTGGCGTCACGCCGCCTCCGCGCCGCGCTCGACGCATTCGGCGTCTGCTACGGCGGCAAGGAATTCAAACAGATAGAGCGGCAAACGCAGGAACTGACCGGCGCGCTCGGTGACGTGCGGGATCGCGACGTGCTGCTCGCGCGGATGACGGCGTACCGCGAGACCGTGCCGCCCGACGAAGCGCCGGCCATCGACCGCTTCATGGCGGGGGTGCGGCGGGAGCGGGAGGCGCACCGCGCCACGATGCTCCGCGCACTCGACGACCTCGACAAGTCGCGCTACGCGAAGCGGTTCCGCGCCGTCGTCGCGCGTCCACGGAAGTAGGAGCGAGAGATGGCCCGCGCTCGCACCATTCATGGCCTCAAACCCGGCGGCGGTGTTCGCACCAACGCGCGGAAGATCGTCGCGGAGCGCGCGGACGAGTTCTTCGGCTTTGCGCCCTACCTCACCGACCCGACGCGCGTCACCGAGTTGCACGACATGCGGATCGCCGCCAAACGGCTCCGCTATGCGCTCGAACTCTTCGCGGACGCGCTCGGCCCCGCCGCCGAGGGGTGCATCGCGCGTATTAAGGAGTTTCAGGACCTCGTCGGGGAGATTCACGACGATGATGTCTTCGTCGGCATCCTGCGCGCCCATCTGGCGGCGATTGCCACCGAACGCGCCGCCCTGCTCGCCGATCTCGCGGCCCACGCCGATGCGCCGGACGGGGACGCGGCGCTCAAGGCGCAGTGCCGCGCCTTCGTGACCGACGATGCGTGGGTCGCGGAGCAGATCGCCATCGCCGCCGCTATCGCCCGAACCAGCCGGACGCGCCGCGAGCGGCACACGATACTCATCACGCAGTGGCAGGCGCGGGAAGCGGACGAGTTGCGCGCCCAACTGGGCACGCTCGCTGCGGACTGAGGGATCACCGCGCTCGTCATCTCCGACGCGGTGATCGAGGATCGCGCGCCAGAGCGACTATCCGCATTATCGTGAACCTCGGTGTACGTACAAATCCGGGTTGTGCTATACTGCGGCCCGAACGTCACGGAGCGTGCCGGGTGCGGTAACGCGGCACGCAGCTATGGGTGGCGTCCCCTTGATCGAACCCCACCCGTGCGTGGGGTGTGGGTTGCAGCGTGGAGGTGCGGCGGTATCGTGTCAGTGATCGAGCGCGAGCGGGCCGCATCCTCCCCCGCCCCGGCAATGCGCGGCGCGCGTGCCGCGTACCCGCGTTGGGCGGAGCCGCTCGGCATCGTCGCGTTCATCCTGCTCGATGCCCTGACGGTCGCGCTCGCATTCCGGTTGGCGTACTGGGTGCGCTATGTGGCCCAGCTCGGCGGCACGGTCGAGTGGTACAACCAGCAGCCGCTCAGCGTCTACACCTCCTACAACGCGCTGCTCATCCTCGCGATGGTGCTCGCCTTCGGCGTGCGCGGGCTGTACCGGCTGCCGCGCGGCACGAGTTTCCTCGCGGAGATGACGGGCATCTGGGGCGCGGTGACGGTCGCGAACGCCGCCGTGCTCGTCGTCGTCTTCCTCCGGCCCGAATTCGTCTCCTCCCGCCTCTTCGTGATCTATGCGTGGGCGGCGATTCTCTTGTTCCTGACACTCGAACGCGGCGTGCGGCGGCTCGTGCGGGACCAGCTCTGGCAGCGCGGTATCGGCGTCGAGCGGGCCGTCGTCGTCGGCTCCGGCCCGTCGGCGCAGCGCGTGATGAGCTACCTCGCGACGAACAACGACCTCGGCTTCCGGCTCGTTGGGTTTGTGGACGATTTCCCCGTCGCGGATGATTGGGCGATCGCGACGAGCCGGAGCATCATCCGCCCTGAGCGGCTGGGGGAGCGCGGCGCGCTCGCGCGGGTCATCAGGGACGCGCAGATATCGGAGGTCGTGATCGCCCTGCCGCCGCAGGCGCACGACAGCATCCTCGGCGTCATCACGACCTGCCGCGATGCGGACGTTGGTTTCCAACTTGTGCCGGACCTCTTCGAGTTGTCCCTCGGGCGCGTGCAGATCAATGAACTGAACGGTGTGCCGCTGATCGGCGTGCAGGCCAGCCGCATCCGGGGCTGGAACCTGTGGGTCAAGCGTGGTATGGACATCCTCGGCGCGATGGCCGCGTTAATCCTCGCGTCGATCCCGATGCTTGCCATCGCCCTCGCTATCAGGCTGGAGACCCCCGGCCCGATCTTCATCAAGCAGACCCGCGTCGGCAAGGGCGGCAAGTGCTTCACCTGCTACAAATTTCGCTCAATGCGGGCGGACGCCGAGCAGACGCAGCATGAGGTGCTAGCGAACGGCAACGGCGATGCCCGCCTGCGGAAGCACAAGCAGGACCCGCGCCGCACGCGCGTCGGTCGTTTCATCCGCCCGACGAGCCTCGACGAACTGCCGCAACTGTTCAACATCCTAATCGGCAAGATGAGCCTCGTCGGTCCCCGCCCGCAGGTGCCCGCCGAGGTGGAGCATTACGAGCCGTGGCACCATCAGCGACTCGCCGTCACGCCCGGTCTCACCGGCCTCTGGCAGGTCTCCGGTCGTAGCGACCTGACCTTCGAAGAAATGGTCCGCCTCGACATCTACTACGCCGAGAACTGGTCCGTCCGCCTCGACCTCGAAATTCTCCTCCGCACCCCTCGCGCCGTCCTCAGTATGCGCGGAGCGTACTAATGTGCTGAGTGCTGAGTGCTGAGGAGGCGAGGATGGCAGGAGTTGAGCGGTTCGAAGACCTTTTTGCATGGCAGCGGGCGCGGGAACTCACGAAGGCAATCGATGTGGTGACGCGGCAAGGGGCAGTTGGCAAAGATTTCGGTTTGGCAGGGCAGACGCAACGCGCTGCGGTTTCGGTGATGTCAAATATCGCCGAAGGCTTTGAACGGAATGGTCCTGGAGAGTTTCATCAGTTCCTCTCGATTGCAAAAGCCTCCTGTGCCGAAGTCCGTTCGCTGCTCTACGTAGCGTTCGACGCTCAGTATATCGACCAGCAGACTTTTGACCGCCTATTCGCGAGTGCGAACGAAGTTGGCCGTATCACAGGGGGCCTCCGCGCTTCCGTTGACCAGCGTCGCAATAATGCCCGATAGGATTCACTCAGCACTCATACTGCCCAGAGGGCATCCGCAGCACTCAGCACTCAGCACTCAGCACTCAGTCCTCCCCCGCGTCGCGCTCGCCCACGACTACCTCAACCAGAACGGCGGAGCGGAGCGGGTGGTGGAGCAGTTGCACGCGCTCTTCCCGGATGCGCCGGTGTACACGAGCATCTATGACCGCGCGGGGATGCCGGATGCGTACCGCGACTGGGAGATCCACCCGTCGTTCATGCAGCACCTGCCGGGGGTAATGCGGCACCATCAGCCGTACCTGCCGCTCTACCCGCTGGCGATGGCGCAGTTCAATCTCGCGGCATATCCCCTGATCGTCAGCTCGTCGAGTGCGTTCGGGAAGGGGGTGCGCGTGCCGCCCGGTGCGCTCCACGTCTGCTACTGCCATGCACCGATGCGCTTCGCGTGGAGTTACGAGGCGTACGCCGCGCGGGAGGGGTTCGGGCGCGTTGTCGATGTCGGGCTGCGCCCGATGCTCACCGCGCTCCGCCGCTGGGACCGCGCCACCGCCGCGCGCGTCGATCACTTCGTCGCGAACTCCCGCACCGTCGCCGTCCGCATCGCCCGCATCTACGGGCGGGACGCGACGGTCATCTACCCGCCGGTGGAGACCAACCGCTACGCCGCGCCACCGGGGACGCCGGAGGAGCCGGAGCCGTTCTTCCTCCTCGTCTCGCGCCTCGTGCCGTACAAGCGGATCGATCTCGCGGTGCGGGCGGCGAACGCGCTCGGCGTGCGACTGGAGATCGCGAGTGCGGGGCGGGACCGCGCGGCGCTCGAAGCGATTGCCGGGCCGTCCGTCCGCTTCCTCGGCTACATCTCCGATGAGGAGAAGCGCGAGAAGTACGCCCGCTGCACCGCGACGATCTTCCCCGCCGAGGACGACTTCGGCATCGCCCAACTGGAGGCGCAGGCGGCGGGACGACCCGTCGTTGCGCTCGGTCGCGGTGGCGCGGTCGAATCGGTCATCGACGGCGTAACGGGGGTGCTCTTCCCCGATCAGACCGTCGAATCCCTCATGGACGCGATGCGGCGCGTGCAGGCGCAACGCTGGG
>JBBSII010000064.1:0-11501 GCA_038232175.1 Thermomicrobiales bacterium | reverse complement strand
GCGTCCAGATCGCGCGCATCAGGGACTCCGCGTGCGCCGTCATCCGGCGCTCGTTCTCCCCGTTCGTGAAATGGATCACTGGCTTCGGCAGGCCGCGCGCGTCGCGCTCGTCGGCAAGTTCGAGGTAATTGTCCGGGGAAGGCAGGCAGTCGCCGAGGATGTTGATGCCCGCCGTGTGGTTGTAGCCGCGCAGGTGGTCCCGCAGCGCCGCGCCCCACAACCCGCGCCCCCGCGTGACCTGCGAGGCGTAGGTCACCGGCATGACGCCGATGCTTTGCAACAAGTATCCCCCGGCGAAGTCGGCATCGGGCGGGCGATGCGTCTCCTCGGAGATCAGCCCGCCGGGGATGCCCTTGTACGGCCGCACGTCCTCCGCGAACCGCCCCCAGACCTGCACCCCCGTGTGCGCCATGAAATTGCGCCCGACCTGCCCGCTCGCGTTCGCGAGGTCGTTGAGCAGGAGCAGGCGCGGCGTCTCGACCGCCCCCGCGCACACGAAAAGCGCGCGGCAACGTTGCCGCTGCTCGTCGCCGTCGCGCATGTAGACAACGCCGGTCACGCGGCCCGCGTGGTCGGTCTCGATCCGGGTGACGAAGCATCCGGGCCGGACTTCCGCGCCGTGATGGATGGCGAGCGGCACGTACGTGACATCCATGCTCGCCTTCGCGCCGACGCTGCACCCCGCTTGGCAGAAGCCGCGATTCGTGCAGGCGGCGCGCCAGCCGACGCCCTCCTGATAGTACGAACCGGAGAGGGCCGCGTTGGCGGCGGGCGCGGTGCGGATGCCGAGCGCGTCGCAGCCGCGCCGCATCAGTTGGGCCGCACCATTGAGGGGGAGGGGGGCGAGCGGGTACGCGGGGCGGCGCGGCCCCCACGGGTACGGCGACGGCCCGGAAACACCCAGAAACCGCTCCAACTCATCGTAGTACGGCGCGAGGTCGTCATACGCGAGCGGCCAGTCCACGCCGACCCCGAACGCGGTGTGCACGCGCAGGTCGTCGGGCTGCACGCGGGGGGTATACGCGGTGTAATGGAGCGTCGAACCGCCAACGCCGGTGCCGGAGTTATTGTTCCCGAAGGGGGTCGGGTCGCCGCCCGCGCTCAGGCGCTCGTCGTTCCAAAAGAGTTTCGCCTGCGCGCGCTCGTCGGTGGCGAAGTCCCGCGTCGGCGCCCAGTGCCGCCCCGCCTCCAGCGCGATCACGCTGAGTCCCGCAGCGGCGAGCCGCGCCATCAGCGGCGCGCCCCCCGCCCCCGTACCGACGATCACGGCGTCCACCGTCTCGCTCGCGGCGTACTGCCGCATCGGCACCGGTCGCCCCATGAGGTCCGGCGCGCGGCCCGTGCGCGCCCCGCTATCGCGCGGAGAGCCATGCTCAACCATTGGCGTCCGTCGCATCCGGCTCCCATGCCTCGCGCTGATCGAGTCCAATCGCCTGCCAGCCACGCGCGTCGGCCATGCCGACGTAGCCAATCTCCTCCTGCGTCAGCGGGTCGCTGTAGTAGCACTCGGCGATCTCCGCGAGCAGTTCCTCGAAGAATCGGTCTGCCGACACGCGGAGCCAGGCCTCGCCCTCGGCCTCGCCCTGCTGGGTCGCTGTCAGAATTTCATCCTGGCGCGTTGCGTCGAGATCGCGGAAGGGGGCGCCGAATCGCGCGTGCGCGCACTCGTCCAAACCGCGCAAACCGAGACGATACGCCACCCCGTCGGGGGGCATGACGGCGTAGCGCCACCCGTCACCTTTGCCATCCGCCAACCGCGCGTCAATCGCGCCGGCGAGATCGACGGGGCTGGAACGATCGGGTTGTGGGATGAGGCACGCGCAGGCTGCGCGCAGGGTCGCGAACGTCTCGGCGTCGAAGAAACGCGGTGTCGCCGCGCCGGACGAGGTGAGACGGGCCTGAATGACGGCGTGGGTTGGCGGTGTGACGAGATCTGTTTTCAGCAGGGCGCGCACGGTGCCGGGGGGATAGACGGGGAGTGGCGCATCGGCGTCGGCGCGCATCGCGGCCTCCTTTCTGGTTTCGATGAAGGTGCGGGGATCGGTGCGGCGTTCAGCCGCTGGATAATTTGCCCCCGGTCACTTCGACGATGCTCCCGGTCACGAAACTGCCGTCGCTCGACGCGAGGAAAACATAGGCGGGGGCGAGTTCCTCGGGTTGGCCGGGGCGCGCCATCGCGACCTCGTGGCCGAAGTTCTCAACCTCCTCGATGGGCATGGTGCCGGGGATGTTGGGGGTCCAGACGGGGCCGGGGGCGACGGCGTTCACGCGGATGCCGCGCCCCGCGAGGCTGAGGGCGAGGGCCTTGGTGAAGGCGTGGATCGCCCCCTTGCTCGCGCAGTAGTCGATCAGGATCGGGTTCCCGACGAGGCCGACGATGCTCCCGGTGTTGACGATGGCATCGCCCGCCGAGAGGTGGGGCAGGGCTGCCTGCGCCATATGGAAGTAGCCGAAGATGTTCGTCTCCAGCGTGCGCCGGAACTGCTCCTCGCTCACGTCCTCGAATTGCTTCTGGGCCTTCTGGTATGCGGCGTTGTTCACGAGGATGTTCAACCCGCCGAGCTCCCGCACCGTCTGCTCGACCGCCGCCCGGCAGGCGGCGGCGTCGCGCACGTCGCTGCGAATGACGAGGCACCGCCGCCCCTTCGCCTCGACCATCGCGCGCGTGGTCTGCGCGTCGTCGTCGTTCTCGTTGTAGAGAATCGCGACATCGGCCCCCTCCATCGCGAAGGCGACCGCGACGGCGCGACCGATGCCCGAGTCCGCGCCGGTGACGAGCGCGATCTTGCCGCGCAGCTTGTCCGCCGGGCGGTAATTCGACAGGTCGCTCTCGGGCGCGGGGGTCATGTCGGACTGACGGGCCGGGTAGGGGAGTTGCTGGCCGGGAATGTCGCTCGCGGCGGGCCGCTTCTTTTCGTTCTGCATGGTCATCGCCTTCCTTGTTATTCCTGAAAACTGCGGCCACAGCATCCCCCGGTCTTCGGGCGGTGTGACGGCTGAGCGGAGAGCCGCGCTTCCCGCGCGGCACTGAGATGGAGTGGTTTGATCTACGGCGCTCCCCGGAAGAGGGTTGAACTCGTGCCCGGATCAGCCGCCTGCGGCGCATCCGGCGCCTGATCGATGAAGGCGATCACGGGGCAGTTAACGATGATGTCGACCGTGACCAGCGGCAGGTTGTCGTCCGCATGCACGACCCCCTGCGCGGCCAGTTGGCGGATCTGGTTCGCGTCCATCTGGGCGGTGTTCGCGCCCCGCGCGATCGCCTCGTCGCTCCACTTGACGAGCTGCAGGTCCCACAAGGGCGAATAGAGGCGAGCGAGCGCGGGGTCGCGTAGCGTGGGGAAGGAGTCGAGGACGTTGTGCGCGTCGCCGCCGATGCGCAATTTCTCCAGTACGTCGGCATTCTGGAGGCTCGCGTCCTTCGTGCCGCCGCCATCGAGGATGACGTGATTCAGCCCCTGTGCCGGCGGACTCATCGGGCCGGTCTGCCCGTTCACGAAGGCGAAGATCGAGGATCGGGCGCCCTCTTGGGTCGTCCGGGTGCTCGGCGGCGAGACCATCCCGAGCAACGGGACGAACGTCCCGCGCTCGATCGGTGCGGCGAGGGGGTTGGAGGCCGAGAAGCTGTGGTACAGGATGTCCTTCCCGTGCGAGAAGGCGCGCACCATCACGAGGTCGGCGGTCATCTTCGCCGTGTCGATGCCGATCAGCCGGTCGTGCGTGTTGGTGTGATTGGTCACATCGAACGGCCCCGCACCGACCGCGACGATGGGCGCATTGTAGACGACAGTGGTGCCCTGCACGCGGACGAGGTCGCTGTATTTCGCGTCCGCATTCGCGCCGGGGGCGAAGGCCGCAGGCGGGAAGCCTTTCGGCCCCGCCGTCACCACGCGCGTCGGGCTGAAATTCGGCGCACCGGCGAAGGTCACCATGCCGCGTCCCAGTATCGAGTTGGACGATGCGACCTGCTGCACGGAGGGTGCGGCGGCATTCGCCAACCGGGGGGAGAAATTGAGGCCCAGATCGCTCGCGACGCCCTCGTCGGACGCCTCGGTGATGACGTACCAGACCGGCTGACCGTTGAACATGCCCTGGAACAGGGGCGCCCGCGCGAAGTGCCTGGTCAGGTTAACGGCGATCGTGCTCTTGATCGTGAATTTGCTGGCGGGCAGCATCTCGTCCTCTGCGGCGCGCACTGACGTTTCCGGCAGCGCGAAGCCGCCCGCTAGCGACGACAGGGCGAGGCCGCCCGCACCTGCCAGCGTACCCTTCAGCATGGCGCGGCGCGTGAAAGCAAAGCCCCCATCGTCGCCGTTCCACCGCGATTGATTCTTCATGCGTCCCCCTCCTCGCATCGCTCTCGCGACGCTGATCGACTCTTCCAGCGGATACCGATACGCCGCCGGTGGGTACGTACCCATCTCCTTCGTGCGGAATACGGATGGGAAGCGCACTCCCCCGCACGACTTTCGTCTGTTAATCAGCATACCGAGGAGAAGTAAACATGCGCGTAAATGCGCGGGGCAGTATTGGTAAGTATTGGTGAACAATGGTGAACGACGCCGATTCTCGTGCGTTGCTTTCTTTGGCACGAGTGGAGCGCCAGCGCATGTTTGCCCTACAGCGACGCGAGCCGCCGTGCCCGCCGCGCGAGGATTTCCTCGGCTGGCCAGCAGTTCAGCACCTGCTCCGGCGTCAGCCACGCGCGGCGCGCCATCATCACGCCGAAGAGCATGTTGTCAAGACCGTCCGGGCTGTGCGCGTCGCTGTTGATCGTCAGGATGGCACCTGCCTGCGCGGCTTGGCGCGCGTGGGTAGGGTCGAGGTCGAGGCGGTGGTAGTCCGCGTTGATTTCGAGCGCGGTGGTGTGCGCGATTGCCGCGTTGATGACCGCGTCGATGTCGAGGTCCATCTGCTCGCGATGGAGGAGGATGCGGCCGGTCGGGTGGGCGATGATGTCGATGTATGGGTTGGCGATGGCGGCGAGCGTCCGGCCGGTGACGACCGCACGGTCGCCGCGCTGCCCGCTGTGCACGGAGGCAATCGCGTAATCAAGGCGGCTGAGGGTTTCCGCGTCGAAGTCAACGCTCGCGTCGCTGCGGACTTCGATCTCGCTCGCCCGCAGGATGCGAATCGCCGACTGCGCCCCCGCGATCTCCTCGGCCTGCTGCCGCAACCGCTCCGCGTCCAGCCCGTTCGCGATCGACAGTGACCGCGAGTGGTCGCTGATGCCGAGGTAGGCATAGCCGCGCGCATGGGCGGCGGCGGCCATCTCCGCGACCGTGCCGGTGCCGTCGCTCCAGACGGTGTGCAGGTGGAGATCGCCGCGAATGTCCGCGATCTCGATCAGCCGGGGGACGCCATCCGCGCGGATCGCCTCGAATGCCTCCGCACCCTCACGCAGTTCCGGCGGGATGAAGGGCAAATCCAACGCCGCGAACGCCGCCCGCTCATCGCCCTCGACGTACCGATCCCCACGGCGCAAGCTCGTGCCATCGAGCGTGAACCCGCGCGCGTCCGCATAGGCTGCGAGTGCATCCCTGAAGCCGCCTTCCGTGCCGACTGCCTTATTGCCCGTCAACCAGAGGAGCGCGCCGCCCGCCCGCGCGACGGGCCGCGTGATGCACTCGGCCTCGACGCCATCGATCAGGCGCACGCGCACCCGATCCACGTTACGCGCGATGACCGCGAGCACATCGGGTAATGTGGAAAATACGTCGAGCGTTTCCTCCGGCGCGTCCGTTGCCGCGAGCAGATCGACATCGCCCAATGTCGGCGCCCAACGACGCAGGCTGCCAATCGGCGTGAGCGTCACGTCCGGCAGCCGCGCGGCGAAAGCGGCGGTCAGCTGCGTCGCGACACGCACGCCCGTCCCGAGGAGCAGGCGGCCTTCCGTCTGCACGCGCGCCCGCAATCCACTGAGGATATCCGCCTCACGACGCGCGCCGATGCCCTTCACGTCGCGCAACGCTCCGGCGACAACCGCGCGTTCGTACGCCGCGAGGTCCGGGAGGTTGAAGCGGTGGTGCAGGACCGCCGCCGTCTTCGGGCCGATGCCCGGCACGTGCATCAGCGCGATCAGCATGGGTGGGAATTCCCGCCGCAGTTGCTCCAGGCGGGCCAGCGACCCGGTGATCAGCAGTTCCTGGATGTCGGCGGCAATGGCGGGGCCGACGCCCGGTATCGTCTGCAACCCGTGCAGCGTCGTCAGTTCCGCAACCGGGCGCTGCTCGTGGCGCACCGTCTCGCTGGCACGGCGGTAGGCGCCGACGCGAAAGCGATCCTCGCCCGCCAGTTCGAGCAGTTCCGCGAGTTCGTGCAGCGCGGCAGCGATCCGTCGGTTGTCCAATCCGCCCCGTCCTTTCGCCTGTTCTGACCGCAGTGTATCACTCTCCTTGCCCATCGTCGGCCCGCGTGGCATACTATAGTGTACGTACAGGAGGCCCGCCATCGCCACGACGGTTGTTATCGCGTCGCACAACACGGGGAAGATCGAGGAGTTCAACGCCCTCCTCGTCGATCTCGCCATCACCGTCGTTTCCGCGCGCGAGCGGGGGATCGACGCCTTCCCGCCGGAGGTTGGTGCGACCTTCCGCGAGAACGCGGAGGCGAAGGCGCGCTTCGTCGCTGGTGTAACGGGCGCTCTGGCGCTCGCGGACGATTCGGGGCTGGTCATTGATGCGCTCAACGGCGCGCCCGGCGTCTATTCCGCGCGGTACGGCACTGCGGGCATGGACGACCACGACCGATTGATGCTCGTCCTCCAACAGATGGAGAACGTGCCGCGCGAACGCCGGACGGCGCGCTTCGTCAGTGTTGTCTCGTTCGCGTTGTCCGATGGCACGGTCACGTCCGCCGAGGGTCGCATTGAGGGCCATATCGCGACCGCACCGAGTGGCAATCAGGGATTCGGGTACGATCCAATTTTTCTCCCCGAAGGCTCCAACCGTACCTTTGCCGAAATGGACGCGGACGAAAAAAACCGCATCAGCCATCGCTCCCGCGCGCTGCACGCGGTTAAGCCACAGGTCGGGGCGTTGCTCGCGGCCCGGAGGGATGGGTAACGGATGCACGATCAGATCGATGCGCCACCGACCGATGGCATCACGATCAACGGGGCGGTGGACGACTTTCTCATCACGCTGCGGAAGAGCCCCAAGACCGTGACAACGTATATGTACGGCCTGAAGAAGTTCGCCGCTTTCCTCGTCGCGGAAGGCGTCGATCTCGCTGCAACGCCGGTGACAACCCTGACGACGAACCACGTCGTCGATTTCTCCGCGTCGCTCCTGCCCTTAGAGCGGCAGACGCGCGAGGATGTCGGCGCGACGCGGACGGCGCAAACGTACGTCGCGGCGGTTCGCAAGTTCTACAAGCACCTCGTCGCGAACGAACTGCACCCGAACCTCTCGCTGGAACGGATGTCGCTGCAACTCGCGGCGCAGCAGTCCGGCTTCAGCGCGCCGCCGCCGGACATCCGCACGCGCGATCTCGACCGCATCCTGCAATTCCTCGCGACGCAGCCGAAGGGCGAGCGACCGGAGGCGGAGTTGCGGCGGCTGAAGGTGGCGGCGATTATCCGCTTCCTCTATCGCAGCGGCACGCGCGTCTCCGAGTGTTGCGCGCTGCGACGCGGCGACATCGATCTGGAGGATGGCACCGCGTTCGTCTTCCGGGGCAAGGGCGGCAAGAGCCGCCGCGTCTACTTCGACACTGACACGGCGACGGCGTTGATGCGGTACTGGGCGGCCCGCCTCGACGGGAGCCAGCCCGTCGCCCTCGCGACGCTGCCCGCGTTCAGTGGCCGCGACTACCCCGGCAAGCCGGGCACGCGCATCACGCCGCGCAGCGTCGAGCGCATCGTGCAGGAGATCGCGCGGCAGGCGGGCGTCTACGCGCACATCACGCCGCACTCATTCCGGCACGGCCTCGCGACGCAACTCGTCGAGGGGCGCGTGCCCGCGCCAGTCGTCCAGCGCGTGCTGGGCCACGCCAACCTCGCGACGACGCAGGTCTACGTCCATCTGGTCGATGCGGAGGTGCGCGCCGAGTATCAGGAAGCATTCGGCGAGTACCGACCGAGCAGCGCCGGGCAGGAAGAGACACCATGATGATACCGGCGGGAATGCGTGCCGAGACCGATACGTCAAGAGAGACGGGGATTGAACACAGAGGATGCGGAGAGCACAGAGCGCACAGAGAACAAGGAAAGCAAAGAGGATTCTCCGCACACCTCGTCACGACACGGGCGCTCTCCCGGACTCTCGATGATGTCGAGTGACCCGTTCCTTCGCCACTGGATGAATCAAATCTCGGGTTCGGCGCGATGCGGCGACACGAATCGGTGCCGAATGATGAAGCCGTCTCATGGTACACTGGCATGGGCTGGTACCTGACCAAGACGGCTGCATCCATCGGTCGATTGCCGCGTTTTGCCTCAGCCTCTGAGCCATCTCGCACCAATGGTTTGGTAACTCCTCGATCCAGGATGTCATTGACAGGGATCCCGATTCGTCCCCTGCTCTCCGCTCTGCCTCTCTCACCAGCCAGGGTGCAACCCGACCTGACGGGAGGAACGCCGTGATTCAAACGCATCCTGCGGTCATGACGCACCGCAGATTGCTCCTGTTCAAATGGCTCATGATCCTCATCCCTCCCGTGACGGTCGCGGTGGGCCACATCCTGGTAACGGTGGGCCACGGCCTGCCGGGGCACAGGGTGGGCGGACTTACAGAGATCCTGCTCGTGACCTTGCCCGTGACCTGCCTGGCCCTGGTGCTGGCCTACCTATTTGTCGAGACGCTGTTCAGGGTCTTGCGGAGACTCCAGGCTGAGGCATCGGCCCGCGAGCAGGACATCCTGACCATGAACGCCGTGATGCAGGAACGGGAGCGGCTGAGCAGGGACCTCCACGATGGTGTCGCCCAGCTCGTCGCGCATCTGCTCCTGCGCCTCGACACCATCAAGGAACTGGTGGAGGCCGACCGACCACAGGAGGCGGGAGTGGAGCTCGAGCGATTGCACGGGGTTGCCGACGAAATCTATGCGGATATCGGGGAGTCCATCGCCGGGCTCCGCACCAACGTGACGGAACGCGGGCTGGTCCGCGCACTCCAGGACTACGTGGACCAGTTCGAGGAGCGGCACCGGATTCCCACGAGCCTCCGCACGGATGACGCGGCCGACGAACTCCCACCGCTTGCAGCACTCCAACTCTTCAGGCTCATCCAGGAAGCCCTGACCAACGTTCGCAAGCACGCCGGGGCACGGGAGGCCATTGTCATTCTCACATCCGATGGGCCGGATCAGCTCAGGGTCGTCATTGCCGATGATGGGCAGGGTTTCACTCCTGGCAGCCAGAGGAACGGCACGGCGCGGCCATTGGGTCTGACAAGTATGCGGGAGCGGGTCGAGTCCCTTGGCGGCACCTTCCAGGTGCAGAGCCAGCCCGGTGCGGGCACACAGGTGACCGCCACCATCCCCATGCCACGAACGAGAAGGGAGAACGAGCATGCCGCCCTTGCGACTCCTGCTCGTTGACGACCATGCGCTCTTTCGCGAGGGGCTTATCGCGCTCCTCTCGTATCAGGGCGATTTCACCGTCGTTGGCGAGGCCGAGGACGCCGCGAGCGCCCTGGCTCAGGCGCGTGCGCTTGCGCCGGACATTGTGCTGATGGACATCGAACTCCCGGGAGAGGACGGCGTGATCGCGACCCGGCGGCTGAAGATGGCGATGCCCGCCGTCACCGTCGTGATGCTGACGGTGCATGACGACAGTCAGATCCTCTTCGAGGCGATCAAAGCGGGGGCGCAGGGCTACCTGGTGAAGAACGTACGGGCCCGCGAGCTCCTGGAGCAGCTCCGGGGACTGGCGCGGGGCGAGGCGGCGATCTCGCGTCGCATGGCCGCCCGGATCCTGGAAGAGATTCGGGGCCGGGATGCGCCCTTCGGGCCCGAGGAAGCGCTCACCGCCCGCGAGATGGAAGTGCTGGAGCTGGTCGTGGCGCGCCTCTCCAACGCCGCGATCGCCGAACGTCTGGTAATCAGCGAGCACACGGTCAAGAATCACATGAAGAGCATCCTCTCCAAGCTCCATCTCCGCAACCGACACCAGGCAGCCGCCTATGGCGTCGCCCGTGGCTGGCTGCCACGCCCCAGGCGGCAGGGGTAGTATCTTTACTCTCACTCCCTCCCGTCGCACAAAGATAGCCCTTTTCTCTTCTCTGCTGCCTTCCAGGGGTCATGCCCTGCGTGCTGCTGCCCCCTATACTCGGTGTGGGCGTCAACGCGGGAGGCTCGGGCCTTTGGTCGTCGTCCGTGAGCCGTTCAGCGCCTGCCAAGGCCTATTACGATGCGCGACAGAGGAGGAGACGCACATGACTGACCTGCTCCCCGACACCAACGACGCCACCGACGTGGGGCCCGACCGCGAGAGGCCCGACCGCAGATCGACCGTCGGCACGCCACGCTGGGTGAAGGTGTCTGGGATCATCGCCCTCGTCCTGATCCTGCTGCTTGTCGTCATGATGCTCGTCGGCGGTGGTAACCACGGCCCTGGTCGTCACGTACCGTCCGGTGATGCTGGTGGCCACAGCGTCGGCACCATCCCGGTATACGCGACGACAATGTCGAAATACCCCGAATGTTTGCCGTCATGAATGAGACCCCTGACAACCACGCACGAGACCCGCGTGAGACCCGCGTGAGGCCCGACCGTCGATCGCCCCCCCCATACACCACTTTGGGCGTACGTGTTTGTGATCATGGTCATTGTCCTCATCCTGCTGCTCGTCGTCGTGTTCCTCACTCGTGGCCTCCCCGGCCCGAGTCGCCACACATCGGCTGAGACGTACGTGTCCAGCGTCGCCTGTTCGATGCACGTCTCCTCGGCGATCTGCGCCATCGTCACCGACGCCAGCCCGTGCTCGGCCACCAGCACCGCGCCGTCACGAATGAAAACCTTGACCACCACGCGCGACAGAGGAGACGCTCAATGAAAACCTTCGCACCGCCCGCCAGCACACCCCGCTGGGCGGCCGTCTTTCGGCGGGCAACAGCGATGACTATGCCCCCCCGCCTCCGCAAGTTCATGCTCACCATGCATGTCATTACCTCGGTCGGCTGGCTCGGCGCGGTCGCTGCGTACCTGGTTCTCGCCATCGCCGTTCTGGCCAGCCAGGATGCGCAGACGGTGCGTGCCGCCTACATCGCGATGGAGTTGACCCTCCGGTTCGTCATCGTCCCGTTGACCTTCGCCTCGCTGCTCAATGGGATTGTCTCGTCGTTAGGCACTCCGTGGGGATTGTTCCGGTACTACTGGGTCGTCGTGAAACTCGTGCTCACCATCTTCGCCACCATCGTCTTGCTGGGGTACGCGCAGTCAATCGACTACTTCGCAGGCGTCGCAGCAAAGGCGACGCTGTCTAGTGCCGATCTCCGCGTGCTGAGGGATCCCATGCATGTGATCCACACTGGTGGTGCCCTGCTGGTGTTGCTCGTGC
>JBBSII010000063.1:0-11507 GCA_038232175.1 Thermomicrobiales bacterium | reverse complement strand
GGGGACGCTCATGGTGCACCTGCCCGGTCAAAAACGACCCGACGAAGGACGGCGGCGAAATCAGTGTTCAACGTTCAACGACATGCCTGCTTCCACCAGTATAGCAGGCGGCTATGCAAGGCCGTGAGCATGGTGCTACCGAAGGAGATTGGGTGCAGTCCACGCATCCCGCAAACTCCGGGATGCGTCATGGCTCCCTTCCCCGTGGGCAAAGGGGAAGGAGAAATGAGAATGCAGCGCCGAAAGGTCACATCTGTAACGGTGCTCGCCCTCCTCCCGTCACGCTTTCGGGCGCGGGACATCTTCGGCACGCGGCACAAGGTAGACTGGGAGGCTGACGAGCAGGAAGGCGAGCACCGGCGCGTCGAGCGCGAGGATGCCGAGTGCGATGAACGACCGCCGCACATCGAGGAAAATCGCCAGCGCGAGCACGCAGAACGCGCCTGCCGCGATCAGCCCGCCCTGCCTCGTCACGCGGCGGTAGCGGCGGCGCAGCGTCCGGGGGGCACGGAGCGGCGCGAGTTGCAGCAGCGCCCCACACCCGGCGAACACGAGCGCGCCAATGATGATCGCGCGCGCACCGCGCAGCCCGACGAGCAGCGGCAGCCCGATGGCGAGCGGAACGAGCAGCACGTGGAGCAGCGCGGCCCGACGCAGCCGCGCCGCGCGAACGATCAGGTATTTCGGAATGGAGAAAATCGTTGGTGCACCATCCATGATGCGGCTATTGTAATCGTTTTCCTTCCGGTTCGGCATCGAGTGCGGTACGATGCGCGCTGATGTGTGCCGGAAAGAAAGGGAGAGCCACCGCGTGGCCGGAAAATCTGCGATCCAGGACGCGCCCGCGACGGCCAGCATCCCCCCCAAACCGCTCAGTCCCTTTGTCGCGCTGCACCATCGCGATTATCTGCTGCTGCTGGTCGGCCGGTTCGTCTCGACCATTGGGCGGCAGATGCAGACGGTCGCCATCGCCTATCAGGTCTACCAGTTCCACCACTCCACGCTCGATCTCGGGCTGATCGGCCTCTTCCGCATCGTGCCGGTCGTCACCTTCTCGCTGCTCGGCGGGGTGCTGGCGGATGTGGTCGATCGCCGCCGCCTGATGCTGCTCACCCAGCCGTTGCTCATGGCGTACTCGGTCGCGCTCGCGCTGCTGACGGCGGCAGGCATGGTGAACCTCGGCGTCATCTACGGCTTCACCTTCCTTGCCGCCGCGACGGGCGCGCTCGACATGCCGGCGCGGCAGGCGATCATCCCCGCCCTCGTCCCGCGCGAGCACCTGCCGAATGCGCTCTCGTGGAACATCACCGTGATGGAAGTGGCGATGATCGCCGGTCCCGCGCTCGGCGGCGTGGCCATCGGCGCAATCTGCATCGCGGGGACGTATGCGTTCGACGCGGTCGGCTTCCTCGCCGTGATCATCGCGCTGCTGCTGATGCGCGCGCGACTCGGCGCGGCGTCGGCGGGTGGGGAGCGCGGCTGGAAGGCAGCGGTGCAGGGTCTTAGCTTCGTCCGTCGCAACGACATCGTCCTCTCGGTGATGTCGCTGGACTTCTTCGCCACCTTCTGGGGCAGCGCGAGCGTGCTCCTGCCCGCCTTCGCGGAGAGGATTCTCCACGTCGGCCCCGCCGGTCTCGGCATCCTCTACTCCGCGCCCGCCGTCGGCTCCGTGCTCGGCGCGGTGGTGATGACGGGCCTCTCGAACCGCATCCGCAAGCCGGGGGTCCCACTCCTGATCGCCGTGGCGGCGTTCGGCCTCGCGACGGTCGGCTTCGGCTTCTCGCGCTCGATGCCGCTGGCGATCCTCTTCCTCGCGGGCACCGGCCTGACGGACACGGTGAGCATGACGCTGCGGCATCAGATTCTCCAACTGCTGACGCCGGACGGGCTGCGGGGCCGCGT
Source organism: Thermomicrobiales bacterium (assembly GCA_038232175.1). Lineage (GTDB taxonomy): Bacteria > Chloroflexota > Chloroflexia > Thermomicrobiales > JALYUS01 > JALYUS01. The sequence goes on along the minus strand of JBBSII010000063.1, from coordinate 9,605 downwards.
GACGGCGGCGAATCAGGTCTTTGTGCAGGGCGGGCCGCAACTGGGCCAGTTGGAGGCGGGCGCGGTCGCCGCCGGGTTCGGCATTCCCTTCTCGATCATTTCGGGGGGCATTGCGTGCGTCGCGATCGTCGCGCTGATTGGTTGGCGCAACCCGGCGATTCGCCAGTATAGGATCGAGCGGTGAACGATGAACGATGAATGAGGTGACGCTGCGTGAACTCACCCCGGCGATCTGGCTGGCGGAACGCCCGCTGGATACAGACTTGATGGTCTGCGCCGCCATCGTCTTCGGCGAGACGGTCAGCGCGGTCGTGGACACGCTGATCCGACCGGAGGATATGATGCCGGTGCGGGAGATGCTCGCGGAGCGGGGGCGACCGATCCTCGTCGTCAATACGCACGCCGACTGGGATCACACCTGGGGTAACGCCGCGTTCCCGGACACGCCGATCATCGCGCACCGTCTCTGCCGCGCCGCAATGCTCACCGAGGGGAAGCGAACGCTCGAAGAGAAGCAGGCGACCGAGCCGGAACGCTTCCGGGGCGTCACCATCGTGCCGCCGACGATCACCTTCTCCGCGTTCATGGACATCGACCTTGGCGGCCTCACGCTCTCGATCCACCATCTCCCTGGCCACACGGCGGACGAGGCGGTCGTGCACATTCCCGAAGCGGGCGTCCTGCTCGCGGGGGACGCGGCGGAGTGGCCAATCCCGACGACGGATGTCGGCCCACTCGGCCCGTGGGCGGACGCCCTGCGCCGGTGGGCACTGCGGGACGATGTGCGCACCGTCGTCCCCTCCCACGGCCCCGTCAGCGATGGTCAACTCCTGCGCGACAATGCCCAGTACCTCGATGCGCTCGTCACCGACCCGGACGTCCGGTGGGAGCCGCCCGCCATCATGCCCTTCTACGAGGAGGCGCACCGGAAGAACGCCGCTGTCGCCCGCCGCGCGTGGGAGAGGTTGGGGCGGTAGTGGAACAAATGCAGGGCACGAAAACGTGGAATTGGTCGTGGGTCGCCGTCTGCGCGATGCTCTGCGCGATGCTCTCCCGGTGCGGATTCGTGAGCATCGCGGATCAACGAACCCAATTGCCGCCGCATGTCCCCGGCAATGTCGCGGTGATGCTCCGCGCCCCCGGCCCCGCGACAGTGCACGTCGGCGCGGTGACGCTGAAGCAGGTCGGGCGGGCGGGCATGATCTACCGCCTCGCCACACCGACCGACGACGCTGCGCTCCCCGCGCTCCTCGGCACGCTCCGCGCCGATCCACGGGTCGCGGCGGCGGATGTGGACCTCGTCATGCCGAAGCCGCTCCGGGCGATCACGCTCAATGACCCGCAGGCGGCGAGCGAGTACTGGATCGACGCGATCAATCTGCGCCCGGTCTGGGAGAAGGGTGGGTTCGGCGCGGGCGTGAAGATTGGCGTCGCGGACGACGGCGTCAACCCCGACACGCCGGATCTCGCGGGGCGCATCCTTCCCGGCTACAACCCGCGCTTCAGGAACACCGACACGCGGGACGCCGAGGGGCACGGCACGGCGGTTGCGGAGATCGCTGCGGGCGCGGGCAACGATGGCGTTGGCGTCGCGGGGGTGGCGTGGCGGGCGCAGGTCGTCCCGCTCGTGCTCTTCGTGCCGGACGAACGGGAAATCGCCTACCAGTACGCGGGGGCTGAGTTCGCGGACGGCATTCTCTGGCTCGCCAATCAGGGCGTGCGGGTCATCAACGTCTCCGCCGGGAGCGAGTACGACAACGGCGTGATCCGCGCTGCCTTCGCGCAGGTGGTGGAGCGTGGCATCCTCGTCGTCGCGGCGACGGGCGACGACCCGGACGAGTCCGGCTACCCCGGCCAGTACCCCGGCGTCCTCGCCATCGGCGCGTCCGGCCCGGACAACCAAGCGACCGACTTCACCTCCCGCAAGGATCGCATCGACCTCGCGGCCCCCGGCGTGGGTATCCCGGTCTCCCTGCCAACGAACACGATCCTGCCCGTTTCCAGCAACGGCGTTGACGTGCTGGACGGCACCTCGTTCGCCACGCCGATGGTCTCCGGCGTCGCCGCGCTGCTGTTCGGCGCATTCCCGGAATTGAGCGCGACGGCCGTCGCGGACATCCTGCGGCAGAGCGCATCCCACCGTGGCGAGAAGGCCCTCGGCGCGGGCATCCTCGACGCGGGCGCGGCGTTTGTGCTCGCGGAGCAGCGCACCGGCCACCCGCCGCTGCGATAATCGGCGGTCGGCACTCGGCGGAAAAGAGCAGGATCGCCCCCGTGAGGTACCCGGTGTCCTTTCTCAGCACTCAGCACTTGGAGGCCCGATGCCCGCAGACGATATAACGCCGGAAGAAGTGATCGCCAATTTCAGCGGCGCGTTCCGGCGCATGGACCTCGACGCAATGATGGCGCACATCGCGGAGGACGCGACCGCCTTCTGGCCTGTCGCGGCGTGCCCGACGCGCCTCGACAAGCCGGGCATCCGCGCGCAGTTCGCCGCGACCATCGCTGCCGTCCGCGCATCAGGCGGCACCGAGGTCGTCCGCACGCAGTCCGATATGCAGGTGCAGCACCTCGGTGATGTCGCTGTTATCACGTTTCACTTGCAGGACACGCCGTTCGGTCGGCGCACCTTCGTCCTCCAGTGGCGCTGGAACCGCTGGCTGATCGTCCACATCCACGGTTCGAGCGCGTGATAGAATCCTTCATACTGGGACGCATGGCGCACGACACCAACGAGGAGCGCAGGGATCATGGCCGCACCGACACTCCATCGTACCTTCACCGTAGCGGAATACGAAAGCATGATAGCGACGGGCATTCTGTCCGAAGACGAGCGCATCGAACTGCTCGGCGGGGAGATCAATTATATGAGCCCGATTGGCGTCCATCAAGCTCACGCAGTACGGGTATTGAACAACCTCCTCAACAGACAGATCGGGCATGCTGCCGTCATAGACGTGCAAAACCCGATCCGGTTGGATGACAACAGCATGCCACTCCCGGATCTCGCCGCTTTACGTTTTCAAAATTACCGATCTGTGCTGCCGACACCCGCCGATGCCCTGCTGGTAATCGAGGTTGCGGATTCATCCCTTGCATACGACCGGGGGACGAAGTTTCCGCGCTACGCGGCGGCAGGCATCCCTGAGGCGTGGTTGGTGGACCTTGCCGCCGGGATCGTGGAGCGGCACACTGAACCGCGCGACGGTTTGTACCGCCAGATCACCATCACCCGCGCCGATGACACGCTCGCCTCGACCGTGCTTGCGGAACTCATAATCCCGGTGGATACGGTGCTCGGCATCGGTGAAGCGCTATAGCAACACTGTTACCAATGTAATCCGCATTGATCAGCGCATCTATCATGATGACATCGCTCCGCTCTTTCCGCAACCAGCCACGGACGAGGTCAGTTTGGTCTTTCATACACAACTTGTCCCTCACGGATCACGGTCGTAACGAATGCCTGCGGGACGGCACTCCATTCCGCTACTTCCGCCGGGGTATAGACGAGAACATCGGCTTCGACCGGCACATCCGCAAGCGCGGCATAGAGCGGCGCGGCACGGCAGTAGCGCGGCTCATCAGATTCGGCGATGACAAGGAGATCGTAATCGCTGTTGGGACTCGCCTCTCCCCGCGCGCGACTGCCGAACAAGATGACACGCTGGGGGCGTGCAATCCCCTCGATGCGCGCTACCATAACCTGAAGGATTCGCTCAGTCTCTGTCATCCGCTTCTCCGCAATTTCTTTCCCACGTCAGTACTCTACCAGATCACGCCACATCCCGAGACTGGAGCGTGTTGCTGTCCAGTGATTCTGTCACCCCGCTGTGGGAAGCCGCGCTTCCACGGATGATGCGCCCCCGGTTTCGCCGTGCTGACCCGTGCGACCGCGCGCGCCCATCACCGGCGGTGCGGCCCCGGCAGCAGGGGCAGCCGCTCCCCGCCGAAGCGCACCGTGTTGTCCATCCCCACCGTCCGCTGATCCTTGAAACACAAGCGGGGGTCGCGGTCCGTTCCCGCCGCCATCACCCGGTAGCACGCTCCTTCCTCTGCCGCCGGCACCATGAAGCGGCTGTGGTCATCGGCGCGGCAGAGCAGCGCCAGCACTTGCCCCGTCGTCCTGCCCAGCGGGCACCCGTCAAGCGCCACGCACAACGTCCGCCGTGGCCCGCGTCCTTCCAGCCAGTCGTGCGGGCTGGCAGCAATCGGCACGCGCATCCCGGCACGCGGCTGCCGTGCCCGCCGACTGCGGTGTGGCGGCGCGCCGCGTGCGCGGGCTGCTGATCCCCGCTGCCCCAAGAATGCGTCGCACGCTCGACCGTGAGCGGGCGATCCCTTGCTGCTCGCCCAGGTGTTCCGTCGATGCACCTGATTGAACCTCACGTACCGCTCGGTTGCGAACGCGATGATCGCCTGCCGGGTCTCCTCATCTACGGCATTGACCGGCACCCGCCCCCGATTGCCAGGCACCAGCGCCGCCACCCCGTCCCGCCGGAACCCGGCCAGCAATCGCTTCGTCTGTCGTTCCGAGAGCGCCAACCGTTCCGCCGCTCCCGCCACCGTCACTGCCCCGCTCACGACCTGCGTGAGGATGATGACCCGTCGTTGTTCCTGAGTATTCACCATCATGTTCTCTATGGGGTGACAGTTTCACCGAAAAGTTACCGGGTGTCAGAATCATAGAACACCGACAATGATCGCGTCGCGAACGTCTCCCATCGCCCCGAAATGCGGTAGGATACGTACGACAGCCGTATGTGGAGCAGGAGGGGCAGCATGGCGCGAAAACGCGAGCGCGAGGGACGCGAGAACGCACTCTCTGAGAGCGAATTGGGCCGCACGCTTGCGCAGTTGCAGGAGCGGCTAGCGCGATTGGAAGGGCACGTCTTCGGGCAGAGCGCCGTCAGCGCGAATGGCGCGGCGTCGGGGCCGGACGGCGACGCGATCTTCGCGGTGCCGCTGGACGGCAGCGTGCGCGTGCTTGCCGCGCTGGCGAGTATGCCGCGCCTCGCGCTCTACCGCGCCGTGCTGGAGCAACCCGCGACGAGCAGCGCGCTGATGGCGGCGGCGGGCCTCAACACGACGGGGCAGCTCTACCATCACCTGCGCGAGTTGATCGGTGCGGGGCTGATCGTGCAGGAGGGGCGGGATCGCTACGCCCTCGTCCCCGAACGCCTCCCCGCAACGCGCGCGATTCTCAGCGCCGCGCTCGGCGTCGCGCAGGCGGCCAAACTGACAGCGGGCGCGACGGCGTGAGTGGCAGCCCCGCCGTGCACCTCGCGGATGTCACCGTCACCTTCCCCGCCGCGCGCCGGGACGAGCCGCCGCTGACCGCCGTATCGGATCTGTCGCTGACGGTCCCACCGGGGATGTTCGTCACGGTCATCGGCCCCTCCGGCTGTGGCAAGAGCACGCTCTTCGGCCTGCTGGCCGGCCTCTTGATCCCGGCGACGGGCGGGGTGACGGTGCATGGCGCGTCGGTCGTCGGGGAGCCGGGGCACGTCGGCTACATGCCGCAGCGCGATCTGCTCCTCCCCTGGCGCACGGTGCTCGAGAATGTGACGCTCGGCCCGGAACTCGCGGGGCGTTGCGCCCTCCGCGATGCGCGCCGCGACGCGCGGGGTCGGCTGCCGACCTTCGGCCTGGAGGGGTTCGCGGATGTCTACCCCGCCACGCTCTCCGGCGGGATGCGCCAGCGCGCCGCGCTCCTCCGCACCGTATTAATGGAGCGCGACGTGCTCCTGCTCGACGAGCCGTTCGGCGCGCTCGACGCCCTGACGCGGGCATCATTGCAGGAATGGTTGCTCGGCGTCTGGGTGCGGGAGGGGCAGACTGTCCTCTTCATCACGCACGACGTGGACGAGGCGGTCTTCCTCGCCGATCGCGTCGTCGTGATGACGCCGCGCCCCGGCCGGATTCGTGCGGAGATCGACGTGCCGCTCCCCCGCCCGCGCACACACGCCGCCCTCGTCACCGATCCGACGTTCAACGCGCTGAAAGCAAACGTGCTCGCCGCGCTTGGGGAGTGAGGGTTCTCGCATGGTGCGCGCGGCACAGCTCCTGCCGCCCATGCTGCCCATGCCGCCCAGAGGGCACCCGCGCCCGCGCCCGCCCTTCCCTTCGAGGGAAGGGGCCGGGGGGTTAGGACCCTCCCATGACGCGCTCCAGCATCTCCGCGACGTGGACGATCTTGACGCGGGGGCGGCCCTGCGCCTCGCCGAGCGCCATCTCGTAGCGGTCGAGTGTTGCCCAGCCAGCGATCGTCACGAAGTGGATGTCGCGCGAGCGCAGCAGCGCGTCCACCGCCTCCAGGTCGCCCTCGGCGGCGCGCGGGAGGTGCGGCGCGTCCTCCAGAAGCGAGCGCACTGTCTCGACGGAATCGGCCTTGTTCGTACCGATCAGGCCGCTCGGGCCGCGCTTGATCCAGCCCGTCACGTACTCGCCGGGCACGACCGCGCCATCTGCCGACTGCGTGACGCGCCCCGCCGCGTTGGGCACGACATTCGCACGCGCGTCGAAGGGCACATCGGGGAGCGGCACGCCCTTGTACCCCACCGAGCGGAGCACCATCTGCACGTCGAGCGTCTCGTACTCGCCGGTACCGACCGCCATTTGCCGCTCGTCCAGGCGATTGCGCTCGATCACCAGACCATCCACGCGCTCCGTGCCGACCACTTCGACCGGTGAGACGAGGAACCGAAGATGAATACGGCGCGGCTTGCCTTCCAGCGGCTTCGCGGCGAAGGCGCGCAGCACCTCTAGGTTCCGCTGGGCGACGCGCTGCCCCGCAAGCGCCGCCTCACTCGCGGGGTCGAGTGCGATCTCCTCCGGCTTGACGATGATGTCCGCGTTCGCCAATTCGCCGAGTTCGCCCAACTCCTTCGTCGTGAACTTCGCCTGCACGGGGCCGCGCCTGCCGAGGACATGGATGTCCGTCACGCCGCTGTGCGCGAGCACGGCCAGCGCGTGATCCGCGATGTCCGTCTCGCCCAATTCGTCTGTCGTCTTCGCGAGCACGCGCGTCACATCCACCGCGACGTTGCCGACGCCGACCACCGCCACGCCACGCGCGTCGAGGCGCATGTCGCGCATGGCGGCGTCCGGGTGGCCGTTGTACCACGCGACGAACTCGGTGGCGGAGATGCTGCCTGGAAGGTCCTCGCCCGCGATGCCGAGGCTGCGGTCACTGGACGCACCGGCGGCGTAGATCACGGCGTCGTAGAGGCGGTGGAGGTCCGCGTTCGTGAGGTCCCGGCCAAACTCGACGTGGCCGAAGAAGCGCACGCGCGGGTCGAGGAACACCTTCTCGAAGACATTGATGACGGACTTGATCTTGTGGTGATCCGGCGCGACGCCGTACCGCACGAGGCCATACGGGACGGGCAGGCGGTCGAAGACATCCACGCTGACCGGAATTTGATCCTGCTTAATCAGCGCCTCGGCGGCGTACAGGCCGGAGGGGCCGGAGCCGATCACCGCCACACGCAATGGGCGGTTCGTCGTCTGCTGCTCGTGATCGTGCGCCATTGTTCTCCCCATCGCGGTACCCGCACACGGCGCAACGCCAATGCATGATGCCCGCCACTCACCACTCTTTCGGCGCAGTATATACCGGATGTGGGGGGTATGCGTTCTGCGGTTCGCCGGGGGGTTGGGAAATCCCAGATGGCGAGAACGGGTGTGCGGAAAGCCTTGACAGAACAGAACGGGTGTACTATCATCGTGTTCGTACAGACGAACATCGGTTCGCATCATAAGGAGGTTGGCCCCGTGACATTCGCGATTGCCCCTCGCCATTCATACACCGTCGGTTCTCTCGCACGCCTCACCGCAGCCGTTGCTTCGGCGGTGAAGCGCCAACCGGCAGCGTCCATTGCGCCGCAGCCCGCAGTTAACGAGGGCCGCTGGGCGCCGCTTCCGGGCGAGTACGCAGGCCCATGGCACCCGCCGATCAAGCGCACGCTCCCCGCGATCACCGCACCGGGGGAGACAGATGCCATCGAGTGCGCCGCGCACGGCCCCGCCGTCCTCCATCTCGCGGGCGTGTGGAGTGGGCAGGTCGCCTTTGAGGGCAGCGCGGACGGGAAAATATGGATTCCCATGCTCCTCACCTCCCTGATGGCTGAAGAGGATGCGACCGAGGCGACAGGCCCCGGCCTCTGGAAGACCTTCCCCGATCAGCACATCCGCTTCCTGCGCCTCCGTGTCCGGGAACTCTCGGTGGGGAGCATCGTCGTGACCGTCGCCGCAGCACCAGCGTTTGCGACGGATCGCCCAATGTGCCTCGATTCGGCGGCGTAGAACACCGGATCGCAGAACCATCGGCGCGCCCTTTGCGGCGCGTCGGTTTTGTTTATTCAATAATCGATTGGCCAATCTCCGGCGCATGGTGAAGATAGTGTCGCCCCCGTGTTATGATCTGAGCAGTATATTTAGACCGTAGACCATCACATTCGCCATGGATCGACGTTCTTATTGATGAGTGTCCGGTGGGACTGTTGGAGCGAAGAGGACGCATGTTCGCCGTGAATCTTGAGCCAGGGAGGAAGCACACCCCCCGCCACGACGCGCTGTTTGAGGATGTGTTGCTCGCACTGGGTGCGGCAGACGACTACGAGGATGTCGCGCAGGCAATCGCCGACGGAGCGCGCCGCCTCACGGATGTCGCGATTGTGACGCTGACCGTGCTCGACGCAGAAGGTTCGGGGATGTCGCTCGCCACGAGCGGCGCATCTGGCGATGTCAGGGAGAGTAACCATCTGCCGACCTGCACCCTCTCACTCGTTGCCGACAGCGACGACGGTGCCTCCCCGCTGCTGCGTTTCCATGACGCCATGGTTGCCGTGAAGGTTCGGCCCGGTGGTGCGCTCCGGCGCTTCCTGGTGCACGCTTGCCTCGCGCTGGCACGCGCCGAGCGGTTGGCGGAGATGACGCGCCTTGCGTACACGGATCCGTTGACGGGCCTGGCAAATGCACGTGGTCTCCAGATCGCGCTCAACACGGCGGCGACGGTCGCGAATGCGGGGATCCAGCCGCTCGCACTCCTCATCATCGATCTCGACGATTTCCGTCGCTACAACGCATCGTGGGGGCATCTGGTCGGCGACGCGGCGTTGCAGGCGTTCGCCCGCGCGATCCGGAGCGCGACGCGGGGCGACGATTTCGTCGCGCGCGTCGGTGGGGAGGAGTTCGCCGTCCTGCTCCCAGACACCGGCGAGACGGAGGCGCGCATCGTCGCGGCGCACCTACACGCGGCAATCGCGCGGGGGAGCGACGGCCTCCCCAGCCCCTTCACCGCGAGCATCGGCATCGGGCTGTACCCCAACGACGTGCCGGACGCCTTCAGCCTCTACGCCGTCGCGGACACGGCGATGACGATGGCAAAGCGGGCGGGGAAAAACCACACCTTCCTGTTCGAGGCTATCGAGCATCTCGCACTGTAGCCGACCAATCCCTCCTGACTGTCCTGGGATTCCCGGATCGCCACTGATCCGAATAACGCTTCGCTACGAATAGTGGATGGCGTTTAATGCCACGACACTGCCTGTAGATCGGATTTTTCTGTGATCACTCTAAGATTTATAAATAGACTATATTCC
>JBBSII010000062.1:0-11634 GCA_038232175.1 Thermomicrobiales bacterium | reverse complement strand
TGCCGCTCCCCTTCGCGCCGCAGGAACCGCGCCCGACCTATCGCCGCAGCATCCGGCCCGTCGAGCCGGAGCCGATGCCGCACCCGGGCTACGCGATGCATTACGACACGGCGCCCTCGGTCGCCCCACGTCGCCCCCTTGCGCAGGTGACGCCGATCAACTACGCCCGCCGCAACCCCCTCCGCGTGCGCGAGGATGAGGGCGCGGTCGTCTCCCCGCCGTACTATGCGAATGTGCAGTAGCTGGGAGATAGAAGCCGGGAGATAGAAACCAGAAGTCAGAAGCCAGAAGCCAGAATCTTATACGTCAGTATGCAATCTTCTGCGTGAAAGCCTATGGTCCCGTCAGAGAATGACAGGGCCTTCTGGCTTCCGGCTTCTGGATTCCGGCTTCTCGCGCCACTCCGTGGTATCATCCCCCTATGGTCACTCGGTCGCTGTCGCGTTTCTCTCCCCGCATCATTGCCGCGCGGTCCCTCAGCGCCGTCATGCAGCCGACGGTGACGGTTATCCCGCTTTTGGCGCTCTTCAATGGCCTGCTCGAGCCGAACGTCTCGTTCGCGCGCTGGCTCGTCTGGTCGTGCGTGACGATCACCTGCGCGACGACGATCCCTTCGATCATCTTCCTCGTCCTGTTGCGGAACGGCATGATCGCGGACCTCTCGATCTCGAACCGGAACGAGCGCTACCTCGCGTACCTCGTGATGATCCCACTCTATTTCATCGGCGCGGGGCTGGCGCGCGGCCTCGCCGTGCCGCGCCGCACAAGTCTTCTCCTTGGGGCGGTCACGATTTGCCTGATGATCGGCGCGGCGGTGAACCACTGGTTCTGCAAGTGCAGCATCCACACAATGAGCGCGGCGTTGATGTCGGTCGCGCTCATCACGGCGTACGGTGCGGTGTTCTGGCCGATGGTCGCGCTCACCGTCGCGGTCGGGTGGGCGCGCGTGACGATCCGCGCGCATACCCTCGGTGAGGTGCTGACGGGTGGCGCGGTCGGCGGGATCGTCGGGACCTGCGTCTTTTTCCTGCTGTGACGGCGACGGAGGGGGAACGGATGGCGGATCGGTACACGGTCGCGGTCGTGTCGGACATGCACGGGAATGTTGTGGGGTTCGACGCGACGCTCGCGGACCTCGCGACGCAGCCGCACGATCTGCTTGTGATCGCCGGCGATCTCGTGCTAAACGGGCCACGCCCCGCCGAGACGCTCGCGCGAGTGCGGGAGCAGAATGCGCCGACAATCTACGGCAACACGGAACGCTTCTTCGATAGCGGCCACCCATCCGTCAACGACGCCGGGGTGCAGTGGGTGCGGGAGCGCATCGGGAGGGACGGGGTGGCATACCTGCTTGCCTTGCCATTCGAGCGCCGGATTACGCCACCCGGTGGCACGTCGCCGGACGATGACCTGCTGATCGTCCATGCGTCGCCGACCAACGTGGACGACGCGGTCATCACCGAACGCTCGCCGCAACGCCCGGATGCGCAGATTACACCGGAGGCGGAGGCGGGCGCACTCATCGGTGATGCGCGCGCGAATCTGATCCTCTACGGTCACATTCACTACGCATCGTCTGGCGCGGTGCGCGAGCAGCGGGTCGCATCCATCGGTTCATCCGGCTTCCCCTTCGACGGCGATCACCGTGCGGCGTACGCGCTTGTTGCGTGGGACGGCGACAACTGGAATGTGACGCATCGCCGCGCCGCGTACGATGACGAGGCGGTGCGGCGGGAACTGCTCGCTTCCGACGCCCCATTCGCGACGCTCTCGGCGCGGCGGCTCGCGGAGGCGCGGTTCATCCCGCCATCCTGAGCATGGTCTAGGGGACGAAGCGCCAGATCGTCATCGCCGTGCGCCCGAGGATCCACTGCTTGTCGTCCTCAAGGAGGAAGGGCAGGTGCTCGGTGACGATCGCCAGTTCCTGCTCCAGCGGCAGTGTGCGCCGCGCGCCAGGGTACCCCGTGCCCCAGAGCAGCCGGGACGCCCCAAACGCCTCGTAGAGCATTTTCACCCACGGGAAGACATCACGGTACGGGTACTCCTTCGTGCGCGACGCGAGCGAGAGGGCGGAGACCTTGACGTACAGATTCGGCAGGTCGGAGAGCGCGAGGATGTTTGAGAAGTCGTTGTACGGTGGCGGCTCGGTGATGTCCGGCTTGCCGAGATGGTCGACGATCACCTTGACGCCGGGGTAGCGATTGGCGATTTCAAGGAGTCGCCACGCCTGCGGCGGGTGCATCTGCACATTGATCACCGCACCGAGATCCTGCGCGGCCTCCCAGAGCGCGTGGTTGCGTGGCGCGCCGATCCACGCCGGGTCCTTGTCGCGCACCATGTTGAACCGGAAGCCCGCCATGCCCGCCGCCATCCAGCGGCGCAAATCCTCCGCGTTCGCCCGCACGTCCGGGTCGATCAGGCCGTGCGCGGCGAACTGCGATGGGTGCGCCACCGCGCTCTCTACGACGTAGCGGTTGTTCCAGCCGGACGTGCTCGGCTGCACGAGGACGGTGTGCGTCACGCCCGCCGCCGCGTTGTCGATGCGCAGCTCCTCGATCGTCGCGTCCTCGGTCGGCAGTGGGACATCGGCGAGCGTCTGCTCCAGCGTGTAGCGCGGCGGGTCGATCTTCCAGACGTGCATGTGCGTGTCAACCACCGGGCCGCGTTGCGCCGTTTGCATCCTCCGCCCCTCCCTATTCTCCCATTCCTCACCGCCGGACGCGCGTTGCATCGTAGTGTACACGCACGGCACACCCCGCGCTGACGACCGTGTCATCTCCGAATGGTTCGTGTGAAATGTGATGGTGGAAGCGGGAAGGAGTCTGCCACATCCCCTTTCTTTCCGCCCCATTTGTCTGCGGATTCTACAGAAAATGACAAGGATGTCAGGTGAGCGTGCCCGTGATGCGACGGGGATGTCAGACAAATCGTGGATCATCGTCAACGAACGATGCTGATGGTCGCACACTGCGGCACATGGGCGCGTGACACGAAGGAAAGGGGTCTTCCGATGCTCTGGACGACATGGAATCGCGCCTGATGGAGACGCACATCCTGCTCATCGACGATGACATCCTCGCGGGGAAGCTGTTGGCCTTTCTGCTCGCGGACGCGGGATACACGATGACGGCGCTCGCCGATCCCCGGTGTGCCGACGCATTCCTGCGCGAGAACGCGGTCGATCTCGTGCTGCTCGACATCATGCTGCCCTACGTGGATGGGTACGCCATCGCGCAGGACGTGCGGCGCGCGCACCCGGATATCCCGATCATCTTCCTCAGCGGTCGCGCTGCGGTGCGCGACAAGATCGACGGCTTCACCCACGGTGCGGACGATTACGTTGTCAAACCGTTCGAGCCAACGGAACTGCTCTCCCGCATCCAGGCGGTGCTGCGCCGCTACCGGCGCGCGGAGCGGAATGTCTTTGGGTCGCACATCAAGGTGGGAGACACGACGCTCGACATGGGCGAGTTGCAGTTCAGCGCGCCTCATTGCCGCGCGATCGGCCTCACGCCGACGGAGACGAAACTGCTCGAATGCCTGATGCGGAACGCGAACGCGGCGATCTCCCGCGAGGCGCTCGTGCTGCGCGTCTGGAGCTACGACGACGCGAGCCTCGGCAACCGCGTCGATGTCTACATCCGGCGCCTGCGGACGAAGATCGAGGCGGACGCGAGCGATCCGGTCTACATCGAGACCGTGCGCGGCATCGGCTACGTCTTCCGCGAGGGGAAGCGCGCGGTGAATGCCACGCTGAGCGCCTGAAAGAAAGGCGAACCTCACCTCCCACTGCCCCAAGGGCACCCGCTCTCCATCGCCCGTAGATGAGGAAACAAGAGAGACTCGTCTGGCGAGGGAGAGGGAGAGAAATTGATACGTAACCCGCAACGGTGGGGCGGGGCCGCGCGAGACTGAATGACGGAACGAGTCGAGGGAATCCCATGGTGTGATTCCCTCGAAATATCTCGCGCCCCTTGCCGCGCGCACCGCTTGGGGATAGCATCGCCGTACAGAGTATGGGTTGCTCACCTCACGGAAAGGTCATCGGGATGCGTCAGCGGTTCGGCATTGGGGTTATCGGGTGCGGCACGATCGCACAAAGCGCGCATTTGCCCGCCATCGCGCGGCTGCGGTCGCGCGTGCGGCTCGTCGCCGTCGCCGACGTGCGCGGGGAGGCGGCGGAGTTCGCGGCGCGGACGTGGGGCGCGGAGGAGGCGTACGCGGATTACCACGCACTGCTCGCGCGGCCCGACATCGATGTCGTCGTGATCGCGACGCCCGAATTCCTCCACGCGGAGCAGGTCGCGGCGGCGGCGGCGGCAGGAAAGCACATCCTCTGCGAGAAGCCGATGGCCCCCTCTGTCGAGGAGGCGGACGCGATGCTGGCGGCGACGCGCGCGGCGGGCATCAAGTTCATGGTCGGGCACAGCCGCCGGTTCACCCCGCGCTACCAGGCGGTGCGCGCGGCGATTGACCGGGGCGCGATCGGGCAGGTGCGGCTGGCGCGGGAGAATGAGCGGCGACCCCGCGCGATGTATCGCGGCCTCTCCCTCGCAACGGGTACGTGGGCGCCGGACGGCGCGCGCGCCTGGACGACCTCGGCGCAGTACTCGCTCGGCGCGGCGATGCTCAATGCAATCCACGAACTCGACCTGCTCCGCTGGTACGTCGGCGACGACGTGACGAGCGTTTACGCCGAGAGCCGCATCGGGGACGCGAGCACCGAGGTGCCGGATTTCATCAGCATCCAGTTGCGCTTCGCCAACGGCGCGCTCGCGGGGACGGAGGTCGTCACGAACCTGCCGCACGATTACCCGCTCTATCATCAACTCGAAATCTACGGCACGGACGGCGTGATCCGCGCGATGGACCCGGAGATGCGGACCTACAGCGAGACGACGGCGGATGGCGCGCGCGAGCCGCTGAACTTCGACGCGCTCCTCCACATCGACACGGCGTACGTGGACGAGTTGCGCGGCCTGCTCGACGCCATCGAGGACGATACTCCCGTGCCCTTGCCGCCGGAGGAGGCGCGGCAGGCGGTGCTGCTCGCGGTCGCGGCGGTCTGGTCGAGCCAACGCGGGCAGGTCGCCCACATCCAGCCCGATTTCTACTTCACGGACGACGAGAACGGCGGTGCCCAATGAGCGTGACCGATCAGTTGCTGCGAATCGCTGTCGTTGGCGATGGGCTGGTCGCGGATCAGTACCGGGATGCCATCGCGCACCGGATACCCGGCACGCTGCTCGTCGATGCGGACGGCGCGCCAGCGGACGCGACGTGCGTCGTTGCGCCGACGGCGGAACGTGCCGCGCTCGTCGGTGCGGCGATTGCGGCGGGCGTGCCGGTCTGCTGCCCGGTGCCAATCGCGAGCGACCTCTCGACGCTGGACAGTCTGATCCTGCGCGCGGCGGACGCCGGGACGCTGGTCTACGTGCCGAACCCGCTGCGCCATTGGCTGCCGCTCGCGACGCTGCACGAGCGACGGAAGAGCGTCGGCATGCCGATCTCGCTCTTCGCCGCGCACCGCACGACTCGCGCGCGCGCGGGCGATCTCTTCACCGATCTCGCGCTACCGCTCATCGACCTCGCACTCTGGCTCGTGGAGGCGGAGGTCGAGCGGGTGCAGGTGATGGCGGAACGTCTCTTCACCTCCGGGGCGACGGGGGGCGCGGAGGGCGCGGACACGGCGCTCATCATCATGCGCTTCGCGAACGGCGTCATCGCGACGCTCGAAGTCGCCCGCTCCCTGCCGGACGCATCATCGCAACCGGAGACGGTCTCCGTCGAATACCTCGGCGGGGACGCCGTCCTCCGCGCGGAGCCGACCAATCAGGCGATCAGCGTGACCGGCGCCGGGGGCACGACGCGCGCGGACTGGCTGCCGTCGCCCGCCGTCCGCATCATGGAAACATTCGTCGAAACGATCCGCACGGGCGCGGTCGCGCCGCAGTCGCTCCTCGACGCGCGCTGGACGTTGCCGGTGCTGGAGAAGGTGCGTCTCGCCGCTGCGACGGGCGAGATGGTCCGCGTCGGGGGCGCTCTCCGCCGGTAACGGGTATTGAACCGCGAAGGCGCCGATGCGGTCGATGGCCTTCTGGAGCATCTCGTCGCTGTTGGCGACGGAGAGGCGGACATAGCCCGCGCCCGCCGGGCCGAAGGCGTCGCCGGGGGTGACGGCGACGTACTGCGCCTGTAGCAGTTGCGTCGCGAAGTCCGTCGCGGAGAGGCCGGTGCCCCGGATGTCCGCGAAGGCGTAGAACGCCCCCTCCGGCAGCGGGCAGGTGATCCCCGGTAGTGCGGACAATCCCTCGGCGACGAGGCGACGGCGACGGTCGTACGCCGTGTTCATCATCGTGATGCACTCCTGCGGGCCGTCGTACGCCGCGACGCCGCCGACCTGCGCGAATGAGGTGGCGCACGTCGCGGTGTGGCTGTGGATCGTGGCAATCTGCTTGACGAGTTCGCGCGGTGCGGCGACGTAGCCGAGCCGCCAGCCCGTCATCGCGTACGGCTTCGAGAAGCCGTTGACGATGATCGTGCGCTCCTGCATTCCCGGCAGGGAGGCGATGCTCGTATGCGTGCGCCCGTCGTAGACGAGCTTCTCGTAAATCTCGTCCGAAATGACGATCAGGTCGTTTTCGCGCGCCACATCCGCGATAGCCTGCAACTCCGCCTGCGTCGCGATGCGCCCGGTTGGGTTGTTTGGCGAGTTGAAGATGAGGACGCGGCTGCGCAGTGTGACATACTGCCGTAGGAGATCGGCGGTGATCGTCCAGTTGTCGTCCGGCGAGAGGGGCGCCTGTACGGGCGTGGCGCCAGTCAGTTGGGTCGCGGGGGCGTAGGAGACCCAGCCGGGGTCGATGATCAGCGCCTCGTCGCCGCCGTCGACGAGCGCGAGCAGGCTGATCGCGAGGGCCGCCTTGCCGCCCGGTGTGACGATGATCTCGCTGTTCGGGTCGTACGTCACGCCGTTGTCGCGCTGCAACTTCGCTGCGATTGCCTTGCGGAGCGGCGGGATGCCGCTGGAGGCGACGTAATGCGTGAACCCTTCGTTGAGCGCCTTCGTTGCCGCCTGCATGATGTGCTCCGGTGTGGTGAAGTCGGGGTCGCCGCCGCCGAGATCGACGACATCATGCCCCGCGAGCGTCAACTGCCGCGCCGCGTCGGAGACCGCGAGCGTGGGCGACGGCTTCATGATATGCATTCGTTCGGCGAAGCGGTAGGTCTGTGTTGCCATGGGTCCTCCATCCAAGTGCTGAGTGTTGAGTGCTATCTATCGGACGTGCTGAGTATGCGGCAGAACCGTGCGTTTCAGCCGCATAATGTACTGAGCGGCCACATGTATCCGCGGCAGTGGCGCGCATCAGGATACACTGCTATCTGGAAGACTCCAATCCCCAGTCCTCAGCCCTCAGTCCTTCTCGCGACGAGCACGACGCGGCCGGTCGCGTCGCCGGGCGGCTCCAGGGTCGGGCCAATGTGCGGTAGGCAGGCGAAGGCATCCAATGGCGTCAGCCCCGCCGGTTCCAACGCACCCACGATCTCGTCAAGCGTGTAGCCGCGCTCGATGTGGACTTCCTCGAAACGACGATAGTCGCGACCGAGGCGGGCGAAGCAGGTGAGTGTCATCGTCGCGAGCGCCGTCTCGGCGTCCCACTCCGCCTGCTGGATGAAGTAGGTGTCGCCGACCTCTTGCACCCAGCAGCGGTCGTTCCAGTCCGCTTCCAGCCCCGCACGGGTATTCATGTCGAAGACAACCAGGCCATCCAGTACGAGCGATTGTCGCATACACGTAAAGGCACGCACGAGGTCGGCGGGATCGGTGAGGTAGTTCAGGCTGTCGTAGAAGCAGGTGACGAGGTCCACCGGCTCCGGGACAGTGAAGGCGCGCATGTCCTGCCGGATGAACCGCACGGGCGCGTTCGCGTCCGTCGCCTTCTGTCGTGCCACGTCGAGCATCCGCGCCGAACCGTCGATGCCGACGACCACATACCCCTGCGCGCCGAACCGGAGCGCGGCGGTCCCCGTGCCGCAGGCGAGGTCGAGCACGCTATGCGGTGTCCGGTCGTAGCGTGGCAGGAGATCGCCGACGAACGCCACCATCCGCTCGCTCCACCGGCCCTGCCCCTGCGCATCATAGACGGCGGCATACGCGCTGTAAGGAGCGGTGGGCGGCTGCGCGGTGTCGATTATTCGAGGGTAGGTCGGCCGTGTCGTATCGATCATGCGCCGCGCCCCTCTCGTGGCTGCGGTATTCCGCAGGGAAAACCGCCCCTGGCCCCTCCCGGAGCGTTCAGGGACGGACCGTTTGTGAAAAGACGTGGTCGGCTTGTGGCTGTTGCCAGCGATCATCCCGACTGACGGCAGCAATCTCCGGCAGTTGCTGCCCACCCGCCGCAACCCGGCGTGCCAGCCAGTCTTTCCCTGAACCCTCCAAGGGAGAGAGCGGGAAATTTCCGCAAATCCCTCAGATCGTCAGATTGGCGAGCCGGAGATGCTGGTCCGTGAAGCGGGCGAGATTCGCCTGCTGGCGTGGTGTGAGCGCTTCGCAGACCCAGCCCCAGTGCATCGAAATCGTGTCGCCCGGTGCGACCGTCATCACGAAGCCCTTACCCTCGATCAGCCGGGTCACGCGCTCGCGGCGTGGCTCACCGAGCGCCAGTTTCCCCTCGTGCAGCACGATCGGGCGGCGATCAACGATTACCTCCGCACCCTCGACGGCCTGCACGGTTCCCCAACTGATGCGACAATTGTCCACGGTCGCGAGTACGTCGCCGCCGAGGTGTTCGGCGGTCCGCCAGACATCGAAGACATGGAAAGAGTGGTGCGCGCGCGCGCCCTCCGGCGCTTTATTCGCGACCAACGCCATCAACTTCGGTGAGAGCCGCGCGCTGTATCGCTCGCGAAGCGACGCGTACATGTCGCGCACCTCGACGTGATCGAGTAGTTCGTTGCCGATCCAGTATGCCTCCACCACGCGGTCATCGAAGGGATCCGCGATGCCGTTGCTCCGCGCGATCAGCGTCAGATAGGGCATCGCGCCGGTGAACTTGCGGAGTATCGTCTCAAGTGGAGGTTCCCGCACGGTGGCGATTCCGTACTCGAAGATCGTGCTGTTGTCGTCGCCGCCGCAGTACCGCAGTTTATTGGGCATGAATGCGTAGCGGATAAATCGTGTCGTGCCATCGAGCGACCGTGTTGGGGCCTGCATATCGTTCGTTGGGGCGGTGATTGTCTCATCCATGGAGTGCGTCCTCCGTCTCCCACATTGCGGTCAACTCGGTATAAAACTGGAGCATTTCCTCCACCTGATTGGCGTCGATTACCTCGATAATCATGCCACGATCCAGGAGCACATACTCGCCCACGGCCACATCCGGATGGATGACAATGCTTGCGCGCACCGTCTCGCCTTCAAGCAGTTCAACGGTCGCATACTCATCCTCGATAGCAACAACCCGTGCGATGAGTGGGAGACACATAACACTCCTCCAATAACAGTGGGCAGTGGGCAGTGGGCGCAGCGATTCAATCCCGTAACTGCTCGCTGCCCACTGCCCACTGCCCACTGCCCACGCGTGCGCGCTGACTGAGCAGCCAGTCTGCCCAGGCAGCGATCCCTTCCCCCGTCCGGCACGACACCTCGAAGATCGGCGCCTCCGGGTTCAGCGCCCGCACCGACTCATAGAAAAATGCCCGCTCGAAGTCCACTAACTCGATCAGGTCGATCTTGTTCAGCACGATCGCGTCGCTCGTCACGAACATCTGCGGGTACTTGATCGGCTTGTCGTGCCCCTCGGCGGTGCTCAGCACGCAGAGGCGCAGGTGCTCCCCCAGCGCCCAGTGCGTTGGGCAGACGAGATTCCCCACATTCTCCACGATCATGATGTCGAACAAACCGAGGTCGAGGGTGTCCAGCGCCCGATCGACCATGTTCGCCTCGAGGTGGCAGTTGCCGCCAGTGTTGATCTGCACCGCGTCCTGCGCCCCCGCCGCGATCACCTTCTCGGTGTCGATGCTACCCGCGATGTCGCCCTCGATCACGCCGATGCGGGCCTTGCCCTGCACCGCCGCGAGCGTTCTGATAATCAGGCTCGTCTTGCCGGCGCCGGGGGAGGACATGATGTTGATGGTCAGGACGCCCGCGTCGCTGAAGCGCTGCTTGTTGCGTGCGGCTGCCTGATCGTTGCCGACGAGCAGGGCTTCGAGGATGTTGACGATCTTGACGTTCTGCACACTCATGTTTCCACCTCCATGCTCTCAATCAGTAGTTCGCTGCCATCGTCCGTGACCTGCCCGACGGTCTGGCAGCGTGGGCACTGGAAATCCGCACCCGATGGCGTGTAGTCCGCGTCGCAGGCCGCGCAGTGGAACTGCATCCGCGTCCGCCGCACATTAAGTTGCGCCCCCTCGGCCACCGTGCCGGGGGTCAGCGCGTCGAAGTAGAAGAGGATCGAGTCGTCGATGATGCTCGTCCGTTCCCCGATCACCAGATTGATGGCGAGAACCTTCTTCGCGCCGATCCGCTGGGCATGCGTTTCCACCGTCTCCAGCAGATAGGTCATGACGGATAGCTCGTGCACAGTGCCTCTCTTGAGTGGACAGTGGGCAGAAGTCAACGATCCGGTCTCGTTCTGTCCACCACCCACTGTCCACTGTCTACATCGATCGTATGCGCAGATACCGCCGGATGTCGGGAAGCTGGACGAGAACAACGCCCACCACCGCAACCAACGCACCGATCAAGAGTCGCTTTTGCATCGTGCCCTCCTTTGTATGCTGTCCACTATCTACTACCGCCCACCAACCGCCACCGATGGAGCCGCATCGAGCAGTTTCCCGACGAGCGACCGGACGACCTGTGTTGCCTCCTCAATCGCCGCCTGTACCGGCGCGCTCAGGCCCATCTGACCTTCCTCCGGCCCGAACGTCAGCGGCTCGCAGCCGACGACGTAGACCGGCGGCGGCTGGCCGCCGAGCGTGCGCACCAGCATGAGCACGGTCAGCGGATCGATACTGTGCATCGCGATCGCGCGGGGGTCCGCATCCGGCAACGCGGCGAGGTCCGGCTCGATGACGGAGAGGGTACCCGGCGCTCCGCCGCGCGCCAGGGTATCCACGAGGATCGCCGCGTCATAACCGTCCATCAGCGCGTAGGCGAGATCAAAGCCGCGAATGCCGAAATCCACGACGCGCACGCCTTCCGGCATCGTTTGCCGTGCCAGCACCTGCGCCGTCTCGACCCCGAAGGCGTCGTCCCCGAGGAAGATGTTGCCGATCCCGGCGACGAGGATGCGCGGCGCGGTCACAGTCACGGTCTCGGTCGTGGTCACGGCGTTTCTCCCGATGGGGGATCGAGTGGCACGACCTCGTCGAGCGAGAAGAAGAAGCGATGGCCGGGCAACCGGAGCTTGCCGAGGTACGCCCCCGGGTCGTCGTCCACGGTGACGGCCACATGGATGCGGTCGTCGTAGTCCTGCTGGATGGACTCGACGGGCGCGTCGCGGCCCTTCAAGGCGAGATCGAGGATATCGCCGCCGCCGCGCGGCCACAACCGCACCCGGTCGCCCGGCTTCAGATCGGTCGCGCCGACGCGCACCTGTTCGAGCTGCCGGATCGCGTCCTCGCCCG
>JBBSII010000061.1:0-11798 GCA_038232175.1 Thermomicrobiales bacterium | reverse complement strand
TGTTTCATTTGCCAGGCGGTTCGCAATGTGGCACCTCCAGTACAGTCGTGTGTCGAGGAAGAAGCCTCGCAAGCGGCGTGGCGATCAGTCTACCGCAGGCCGTACTGCGGGGGACGATGAATGACACGCGCAACACGGGTGCCACCCGTAATGATGGAACGCCATCCTCAGCAACATCGAGCGCGATCTGCCGATGCGCGCGGGCGCGTCGGCGGTGTATAGTGGTGCCGCCGATGTGCTGCGCCACCTTGACGACCTCCTCAACACGCGGCCTTGAATCGTTGGCCAGATTTCCTGTCGCTGTGGGGGAACGAAGATGGACGAGGCGAGCGCCGCTTCATCGGACGCACAACCGATTCTCAACATCGTCGGCACGCGGGTCGCGCTTGGGCCGCTCCGCCGCGACCTGCTGCCGCTCTACCAGCGGTGGATGAACGACTTCGGCATGGTTCGCACGCTCGCCATCCCACCACAGCCGCTGACGATGGAGGGTGAAATCGCCTGGTACGACCGCGCCGCAACGAGCGACGACATCTCCTTCACGATGTACACCGTTGAGGGGTGGCGACCGATTGGCAACGTGCTCCTGCGCGACATTGATTATCGGAACCAGTCGGCGACGATGGCGATCTTCATTGGCGATGCGGCGGATCGTGGCAAGGGGCACGGCACCGAGGCGACGCGCCTGCTGCTCGACTACGCCTTCACCGCGCTCGGCCTCAACAACGTGATGCTTTCCTGCTATGCCTACAATCTGGCGGGCCAACGCACCTACGAAAAAGCGGGCTTCCGCGTCATCGGGCGGCGACGCGAGTGCCACTGGTTCGGCGGCAAACTCTGGGACGAGATTTACATGGAATGCCTCGCGGCGGAGTTCATCAGCCCCGTGCTCGCCCAACTCTTCACGCCGGACGCTTCGCGACCGCATGCATGAATCTCTTTTCTTCTCTTCTCTGCGTTCTCTGCGCCTCTGCGCCCTCTGCGTCGATTCGGTTTGGTCCCTCGGCCCCGTATCGGTTTCCGATTCTCCTCACAGGCGCGTCCGCACCGCCCAGAGATCGGGGAATGCCTTCTCTTTCAGCGCCTGCATCAGGAACTCGACGCCGCTCGTGCCGGCGGTGCCGGGGCGGTCGCCAATGGCGCGATCCGCGATGCGGACATGCATCGCCGCCATCAGCCAGTACGACTCCGCGATGTCGATGAGCGCCTCCGCGATGCGGTAGAGCGCACCCGCGCGTGACGGCTCCCGGTAGAGCGTTTCCAGGTCCAGCCCTGACCGTTCGAGCGCGCCGCGAAACGCCGCGTACACCAGGCTCTCGCCCGCATTCCGCAGGCCGAGCGCGTGCATCACCTGATACGCCTGTGCCGATTCCGACCCGCTCGCCGTGCCAAGCGACGGGCGAAACTCCATAAAGCTGCGCGGTGGCAGGTGATCGAGCAGCGCCATCTGGTCGTTCAGCAGCCGCTGCACCCCCGCGACGCGGAGCAGATGCTCCAGCGCGACATCCGGCTCATCCGCCACGAGCGCGTCGGTCGCGCATTGAAGATCGAGCAGTTGCTGCTTGAACCACAGTTCGAATGCCTGATGCACGATGATGAAGAAGTGCTCCGCCGCCCGCGCGTGCGCCGCCATCCCCGGTGGCCCGACCGGAATCTGCAACGCCAGCAGATCGCCGAGGCGCAGGTAATTCCCGTAGGTGAGGCGTTCTTCGGTGGTCATCAGCAGTTTCTCCGTTCGAGATTGGTGATGTGGTACACGCGCATTTGCCCACGTTCCGCGCCACTCGTCAAGCGAACCCGCACCCATTTCGGACGCGCCGGGGAGTGGCGATGGTATACTGCCGCGCGTTAGGGCAACAGAAGCGACGAACCAATGGCGGGGAAGGAGCCAACGGGTGGATGCGACCGAACTTTGCTTCACACCGGCGACCGAACTCGGCGCGCTGATCCAGTCGCTCGATCTTTCGCCCGTCGAACTGACGGACGCCGTGCTCGCGCGCATCGAGCGGCTGAACCCGATCCTCAACGCCTTCCTCACCGTGCCGGCGGATGCCGCGCGGGCGCAGGCGAAGGAGGCGGAACGGCGCGCGCTCCGCTTCGAACGTCGCGGGCCGCTCGACGGCATCCCCTACTCGATCAAGGACCTCGAACAGACCGCCGGGGTGCGCACGACGTTCGGCTCCAGGTTCTTCGAGCACAACATCCCGGCGGAGGATGGCGCGGTCGCGGGGCAGATGAAGGCAACGGGTGGCGTTCTGCTCGGCAAGACGAACACGCCGCACTTCGGCTATAAGGACATGTGCGACAACCTGCTCGGCCCGCCCTGCCGCAACCCGTGGAATCTCGAACGCACCTCCGGCGCATCATCGGGCGGTGCGGGGGCGGCAGTCGCGGCGGGGCTTGGCCCCATTGCGCACGGCTCCGACGGCGCGGGGTCGATCCGCATCCCGGCGGCGCTCTGCGGCATCTTCGGGCTGAAGCCGTCGTACGGGCGCGTCCCGTACCACCCGAACGCCGACTACTTCGCCCTCCGCTCGCACAACGGCCCGATGACCCGCACCGTGCGGGACGCCGCGCTGATGCTCCAGGCGATGGCCGGCCCCGACCACCGCGACCCGCTGACAATCGACGCGCCGCCGGAGGACTACCTCGCGGCGTGCGACGGCGACCTCAAGGGCCTGCGCGTCGCGTGGAGCGGCGATCTCGGCTATGCGCCCGTCGATCCCGAGGTGCGCGCCCTCACGGAGCGGGCGGCGCAGCGGTTCACCAACCTCGGCGCGACGGTCGAGGAACCGACGCTCGACTGGCCCGACCCCTACGAGTGGCACAAGATCATCTATCAGGTGAACGTCGCGACCCGCAGCCACGAGCGCGCCCTCGCCCGCCCCGACTGGATCGAGCCGACGATGATGCGGATGCTCATCAACGCAAGCACGTACAGCGCCATCGACCTGAACACCGCAATGCTCCAGCGCAGCATCTTCTACACCGCCGTGCGGAAGACCTTCGACACCTACGATCTTCTGCTCACGCCGCAGATGCCCGTCGCCGCGTGGTCGTGCGAGCCGGGGCCGAACGAGGGGACATTCGAGATCGACGGCCACCTCGCGACGAGTATCTTCGAGCGCGTGCCATTCATGTATCCGTTCAACCTCACCGGCCAGCCCGCCGCGAATGTCCCGTGCGGGTTCACCAACGAGGGCTTGCCCGTCGGCCTGCAAATCGCCGGTCGCTGGCACGCGGACGCGCAGGTGCTCCGGGCGGCGGCCTGCTTCGAGGCGCTCCAACCGTGGGCGCACATGCGACCTTCGGTCGGGGACGAAGGACTGAGGACTGAGGACTAAGGACTGAAGTGGATCCGCTCCCTCCACTCGCTATCGCCGCACGGAACCGGTACATACCGCGATCTCCGGGCGATGGAGAGGGGCCGGAGGTGAGGAATATCATCACCAACACCAAGCAAATATACGTCATACAGGCTTCCGGCTTCTGACTACCGTCTACCGTCTACTGTCTACTATGGGGGAATCATGGCAACACAACGGATCGAGTTTGGCTACAACCCACCAAGCGGCGATCGCGGCATCGAGACGATTGATGCAGCGACGTACGTGCGTGACTTGCACGAGGTCTGCGACATCGCGAGCCAGCACTTCGACACCTTCTGGGTTTCCGACCATTTCATGCGCGGCGACACCTTCCGAATGGAGTGCTGGACGCATCTGACGTGGCTCGCGGCACGCTACCCGACGCAGACGGTCGGCACGGTCGTCATCGGCAACTCGTACCGCCACCCGCCGCTACTGGCGAAGATGGCGGCGAGTTTGCAGGAGTTCAGCCGGGGGCGGCTCATCATGGGGTACGGCGCGGGCTGGCTGGAGGACGAGTACCACGCCTACGGCTACGAGTTCCCCTCCGCCCGTGTGCGCATCGCGCAGATGGTCGAGGGCATTGCGGTGATGCGCGCGATGTGGACGCAGCGCCCCGCGACGTACGACGGCACGTACTACCACGTCAAGGACGCCTACTGCGAGCCGATGCCAAACCCCGTGCCGCCCGTGATGATCGGCGGCGACGGCGAGAAGTATCTGCTCCGCGCCGTCGCCGAGCACGCCGACTGGTGGCTCACCTACTCGCGCGGTACGGACGTGATCCGGCACAAGTTCGATGTGCTCCAGCAGCATTGCAAGGATGTCGGGCGCGACTTCGCGACGATCCGCAAGGTCTACCCGACGACGGTCTACCTCGCGGGGACCTACGCGGCGGCGGAAGCACAGGCGGGCGCGAAGGCGCAGAGCGCGGAGCCGCCCTTCATCGGGGAACCCGCCGCGCTCGTGGAGCGCATCCACGAGATGATCGGCCTCGGCTTCGACCACTTCGCGCTCTCCTTCCCCGGTTGGACGGACATGAGCGGGATGCGCCTGTTCATCGATGAGGTTCTTCCCGCGTTCCGCTAGACGAGAAGGCACATTTGCATCCCGGTGGCGGCAGCCTTTAGCCTGCTGAATCTGTTGTGTGCGGCAGGCTAAAGCATCCCGCCACCGCTTTTCATGAGCGGGCGTATTCGCCCGCCCCAAGACACGATCTTTCTTAATCGCACTCCAGCGAAGAATAACCAGAGCACGAGAGTGTAGACAATCAGTCGCTCCCCCGCGCCATGAGGCAACACGGCGTACAGCGCGATGCTGAGAACGACCGCGACCGCCAGCACGCCCGACACGGCGCGAAACGGACGCCACCGGGCATTGCGGAAGAAGACCGGCGTGAGGACGAGCACGCTGATTGCTTCGAACGAAATTGCGATGAGCGCGGCGCGCCCGTGGATCGCACCCGCGAGCGTCGCGGGCTGACCGTCGATGTCCGTGCGGAAGAGACCGATCAGCACCGTCGCGATGCCCGACACGCCGAGAATGGCCGTGCCGACGCGGCCAACGGGGTGCTTCCCCAGCGTCGTCGTGATGCCGACGGAGAGCGACAGCGTCCCGCAGCCGAGGATGACCAGCGCGCTCGCCATCAGCCAGCCGTACCGGCCAACGGCGTACTCGCTGATGAAGTGCGTCACGGGTGAGAGGTCGCGCCGGAGGATGTGCAACGCCCCGTTCGCGATCAGGAACCACGCCGGATCGACGACGCTCAGTAGCACGATGATGGTGCCCCAACGCGAGCGGAGATGATGCACGGGCGGCGCGATTGTCACGATGGCGCGCGCCGCGTCGACAGTTTTCTCAAACACTGACGTGCCATTTTCACTCCGTACATCCCCGTTACGCAATTGTTTCCCATTGCGGGACGGTCGAGTATAACATCGGGACAGGCCCGCACGAGAAAAGCGCCGGAGGGGGTGGGATATGCAGATCGCGTTCGCGTCACTCGTCGGGGTCGAGCCGATGCCCTTCCCGACGCTCCTCGCGCGGGCGAAGGCGTATGGCCTGGACGCCATCGAGGTCAATGTCGGGCCGACATTCCGGCGCATCGGGGACGCGCCCTACCCTGGTCACCTCGACCTCGACGCCATCGCGCGCGACGGCCCCACCGCGACCCAGGAACTGCTCGCCGCGCACAGCTGCACGATCTCCTCACTCGCGCCGATGCTCAACCTGCTCGCGCCCGACCCCGCCGTGCGCGCGGAGCGGATCGCTGTCGCGCGGCGGACCATCGAAGCGTGCGCCGCGCTCGGCGTCCCGACGATGGTGACGTACGGCGGGTCGGCGTCCGGGATGCACTTCTACGGCCTGCCCGGCGTCGGCCCGGACCACGCATCGAACCACGTCGCGGAGAACCTCCGGCAATTCCAGGCCGTCTTCACGCCGCTCGCGGAGTACGCAGAGGCACACGGCGTCCGCATCGCCTTCGAGACAGCGGCACGCGGCGGTGGTCAGGGAAATCTCGCGCACAACCCGGAGTTGTGGGATTTGCTCTTCGATGCCGTCCCCTTCCCCGCCCTCGGCCTCAGTTTCGACCCGTCGCACCTCGTCTGGCTTCAGATTCCCAATATCCCCGATCTCATCCGCCAGTACGGGCCGCGCATCTACCACTTCGACGGGAAAGACACCGAGATTCTGCCCGCTGTGCTGGCGCGGCAGGGCATCCTCGGTAATGCGTGGTGGCGTTACCGGCTGCCCGGCCTCGGCGCGCTCGACTGGCGCGCGATCCTCTCCGCCGTGCGCGACACGGGGTACGATTCCGTCATCAGCATCGAGAATGAGGACCCGCTGTTCCCCGGCCTGGAGGGCGTGGCATGGTCCGCGTCGTATCTGCGGAGCCAGTTTCCTTTCGACCTGACGAACGGGAACTCGACAATCAACGGGTAACGTGGTGGTGGCACGACGGCAACGCAGTCGCTTTGTCGATGATGAGAAGAGGCGCACAGATG
The DNA here is from genome assembly GCA_038232175.1 of Thermomicrobiales bacterium. Classification (GTDB taxonomy): domain Bacteria; phylum Chloroflexota; class Chloroflexia; order Thermomicrobiales; family JALYUS01; genus JALYUS01. The sequence continues at coordinate 5,425 of JBBSII010000061.1, read as the reverse complement.
GCGGACACGGTACGGATGGGCCTGATTGGTTGCGGCGGCATCGCGCGGACGCACGCGGCGGCGCTCGCGTCGTTGCCCGAATCGAATTTCGTCGCGTGCGCGGACATCGACGGCGACCGCGCGCGCGCGATGGCGGCGCAGCACAACGTCCCGCTGATCTTTGCGGACGCCGAATCGCTCCTGCAAAGCGGCGACGTGGACGCCGTGCTCGTCTGCACACCGCACCCAAGCCACGCCCCACTCGTCGTCGCGGCGGCGGAGGCGGGTGTGCACGTGCTGTGCGAGAAGCCGATCACGACGCACCTCACCGATGCGGACCGGATGATCGACGCGGCGGTGCGGGCGAACATCAAATTCGGCGTCATCTTCCAGCGGCGGTTCTGGCCCGCCGCCCAGCGGATTCGCAAAGCAATCGACGACGGGCAACTGGGCGACCTGACGCTCGGCGAGTGCATCGCGCACCTCTCGCGGGATCGCGCCTACTTCGCGCGGGATGCATGGCGCGGCAAGTGGGCGACCGAGGGCGGCGGCGTGCTGATGAATCAGGCCGTCCACACGATCGACAAATTCCAGTGGTACATGGGCGAGGCCGTGGAAATCTTCGGGCGCTACGCGACGCTCGTGCACGGCGACTACATCGACGTGGAGGACACGGTCGTCGCGACGGTGAAGTTTGCCAGCGGCGCGCTCGGCATCATTCAGGCGTCCACAAGTGTGAAGCCGGACCTCGGCTTCCGCGTCGCCGTCCACGGCTCCAATGGCGCGACGGCGAGCGTCTGGGAGTTCCCGGAGGGCAAGGAAGGGATCAACGACATCTGGACGGTGGCGGGGGAGGAGAAGTTCGTCCCCGTTTGGGAAGGTGTCGCGGAGCGGCGCTCCGGTTTTCCTTCATTTCACGCGCTGCAAATTCAGGACTTCATCCAGGCCGTGCGCGACGACCGCCCGCCCGCCGTCACCGGCGCGGAAGCGCGAAAGTCGCTCGAAATCATCCTCGCGATCTACCACTCATCGCGCACCGGATTACCCGTGCAGTTGCCGATAACAGGGAAAGACATCGGGGAATAGAGGCATGGGATCAGTGGTAATCGGGGACGCAGGCTGAATTGTAATGTGGTTCAATAGAGATTGCTTTCTGCCTATCCGTAGGGGCGGTGCTCGAACCGCCCTCCCTGACGCCGCGATGATCGCGAACGTGTGCAACCAGAGAGGCCGGGGAGGGCGGTTCGAGCACCACCCCTACGCGAACACCGGACACCCCTGACGGATCGGTAACCGAACCGCATTGGGCCTGACGCCTGCTCCGCCGTTCTTCTTACTTTGCTACCGCCCCCGCGAACATCCGATCCTGCTCCGCGCGCAGCGACCAGAGGAACGAATCGGTGGGGCGCTCGATCATCTCGTAGGTGATCGGCTGACCTGCCGCAACATCCCGCATGAGGCGCACGCCGCTCGTCAGCGTGAGGGGGACGAGATTCTCCGCGCGAGCGACGGCGGCGCGTTCGATCAAGCCGTAGACGGTCTTCCCGCCGCTCCCGTCGAGCGTCTCGCCCGCACAGAGCGCGTGCTTCGCGACAGCGACCACGTCCGCGACGGGGGCACCGATGGGTGCCCCCGTCGCCTTGCCGTACAAGCCCGCCTCCGCAATCGACAGCGGCGCTTCGATGCCGCAGAGATGATAGGGCCGGTAGTGCGCGGCGGTCGTGCCATCCGGCCCCATCTTCAGGCCATAGAAGCCCAAATCCTGCGCGATGCGCGGGTGATCGGTGCGCACGACGATGAAGACGCCGATATCGAGGTGATCCGGCAGCACCGTCGCCCCATCGGGCGCGACCGCGTTCGCCAACTCGACGACGCCGAAGCGATTCAGTACCCCGCCGTGCTCGCGCAGGCTGAAGACCCGCGCGAGGTCGGTCGCCGTCGCGCTCGGCTCGTGCATCCCGCGCACATCGGGCACGAGGCCGGTCATGTTGGTGACGCTGCACATCTCGATCTGCGATTTGGAGCCGTCCCGGAACGAGTTGTACATCTGCGCGTTCAACTGCTGCTCCTGCACCAGTTCGCTGGCGAAGCCGTACCGCGCGAATGCCTCCTCCGGGTCGCCGGTGCGGTCGGACCCGAAGAGACGGGTGCCACGACCGGCGACGACGACCTCTAAGCCGAGCGCCTGTGCCCAATCGACCAGCCGCATGATGCACCCCGGCTGGTCGCCGTCCGCGATGGTGTAGACAACGCCTGCCGCCCGCGCCCGCCGATGCAGGAGCGGCCCGATGGCAACATCCGTCTCCATGTTCACCATGACAATGTGCTTGCCGCCCGCAATCGCCGCCGCGCCGATCCGCGCGCCGTTCTCCGGCACACCCGTCGCCTCCACGATCACATCGAGTGGCGCATCGCACAGCGTGAGCGGGTCGTCCGTCACGGCGACCTGACCGCGCTCGATGGCGCGCGCAATTGCACCGCTATCGCCCGCGCGGACGACATCGTCCGCCGAGAGTCCGTTGCGCACGAAGACTCCTTGCGCCTTGTCGGGGAACAAATCCGCGAGCGCGACGAGGCGCACCCCGCGCATCCGCGACACCTGATGCGCCACGCTGGAGCCGAACTTCCCCGCGCCGACGACGCCGACACGTACTGGTGTGCCCGCACGCTCGCGCTCCGCCAAATCCGCCGCGATCATCTTCGCTCCCTTCTTCCTTGTCTCCGTTAATGTCCCCGGAACACTACACCGTCCGGGGACGCCCGCACAAGGGACTTGCTTCGCGCAACTCGCTATCCCAATGGATCACCTGGCACAACCGATGCGACCAACGGCACGAAACAGGTCGCGCCCTACCGCGTGCAGCGCGCGCATGATCGACCGTGAGAATCGCAGCGAGGAGCAGCAGATGACTGAGCAGGTCAGCGATTATCTCGTCTCTCGCCTGAAGGCGTGGGGCGTCCGGCACGTCTTCGGCTACACGGGCGACGGCATCAACGGCATCATCGGTGCGCTCGACCGCGCGGGGAACGACCCGGCCTTCATCCAGGTACGTCATGAGGAAATGGCGGGGTTGATGGCCTGCGCGCACGCGAAGTTCACCGGGGAGGTCGGCGTTTGCATGGCGACGCAGGGGCCGGGCGCGATCCACCTGCTCAATGGCCTCTATGATGCCAATCTCGATCACCAGCCCGTCGTGGCAATTGTCGGGCAGCAGTCGAGCGCGGCGATCGGCAGCCACTATCAGCAGGATGTGGACCTGCACACGCTCTTCAAGGATGTTGCGGGGGCGTATGTCCAGACAGTGGAATCGGCGGCGCAGGCCCGGCACGTCATCGACCGCGCCTTCCGCATCGCCAGGGCGGAGCGCACCGTCACCTGCATCATCGTGCCGCACGACGTGCAGGAGATGGAGGCGGTGCCGAACCCGCCATCGGAGCACGGCATGCAGCACTCGGGCGTCGGCTACTCATACCCGCGCGTCATCCCCGCCGACGCGGATCTCCAGCGCGCTGCGGCGGTGCTGAACGCCGGGCAGAAGGTGGCGATGCTCGTCGGCGCGGGCGCACTGCGCGCGACGGACGAGGTGATGCAGATCGCGGAACTGCTCGGTGCGGGAGTCGCAAAAGCGCTGCTTGGCAAGGTGGCGGTGCCGGACGACCTGCCGTATGTCACCGGCTCCATTGGCTGGCTCGGCACGAGCGCGAGCAATGAGATGATGATGGAGTGCGACACACTGTTCATGGTCGGCTCCGGCTTCCCCTACACCGAGTATCTCCCGAAGGAGGGCCAAGCGCGCGGCGTCCAGATCGACATCGACGGGCGGATGCTCAGCCTGCGCTACCCGATGGAGGCGAATCTCGTCGGGGACAGCGCGGAGACGCTGCGCGCACTCGCCCCGCTCCTCACCCGCAAGACCGACCGCGCATGGCGCGCCCAGATCGAAGAAAAGGTGCGCGCGTCGTGGCAGGAGTTGGAGCGGCGCGCGATGCACGACGCGAACCCGCTCAACCCGCAGCGCGTCTTCTGGGAACTGTCGCCCCGCCTACCGGAGAACGCCATCCTGACGGCGGATTCGGGCACCTCCACCGTCTGGTTCGCGCGCGACCTGAAGTTGCGGCGCGGCATGATGGCGTCGGTGTCGGGGACGCTCGCCACGATGGGGTGCGCCGTGCCGTACGCCATCGCCGCGAAGTTCGCCCACCCGGATCGCGTCGTCGTCGCGGCGGTGGGTGATGGTGCGATGCAGATGAACGGCATCAACGAATTAATCACCATCGCCAAGGAATGGAAGCGGTGGAGCGACCCGCGCCTGATCGTGCTCGTCCTCAACAACCGCGACCTGAATTACGTGACGTGGGAGCAGCGCGTGATGGAAGGCAACCGGCGCTTCGTCGCGTCGCAGGAGGTGCCAGATTTCCCGTACGCCCGGTACGCGGAGATGCTCGGCTTGCGGGGCATCCGGGTGGACGCGCCCGATCAGGTCGCGGGCGCGTGGGAAACCGCGCTCGCCGCCAACCGGCCGGTGGTGTTGGAAGCGTTCGTTGACCCGGATGTCCCGACGATCCCGCCGCAAATGAAGCCGGAGCAGATCAAGAAACTGCACGAGGCATTGGCGAAGGACGATCCCGAGCGCGCGGGCGTCCTCTCACAGATCGCAAAGGAGCAACCGGAACTGGCGAAGCAACTCCAACCGACCGACTAAGCGCCGGTTGCCGAAACCCTTCCCCTCCCCTCTCCATCGCCGTCATGGACTGATGCCTACCGCGATCTTTGGGTGGTGGAGAGGGGCCGGGGGTGAGGAACGCAGAACCACCCCCTCACGGCCCGCATCGTGCATATCGAGAAATTACAAACACGGCCACCGTTTCAGCACCATAAAGGAGCAGCATACCGATGTACGCCGCCACCATCGAAAACGCGATCCAGCGCATCCCCAGCCTCGCGGAGAACGGCACGAAAGTCGCCCGCGCGATCCACAGCGCCGTGCTCAACGGCGGCGATGGCATCCGCCGGGGCGTGGACATCCTGCACGGCGTCTGGCTCGGGCACCCGCTCCATCCAGTGCTGACGGACATCCCGATTGGCGCGTGGACGATCGGCGTCCTCTGCGATCTCGTGGCGACGCAAGGCGATTCCGCCGAGGCCGCGAAGATGGCGGACGCGCTCCTGGCAATCGGCGTCGTCGCGGCGGTGCCGACCGCCATCGCCGGCGTCGCGGACTACTCCGCGATCCTGCAGCCCGCCGTCGCGCTCGCCACCGCGCACGGCCTGCTCAACACCGCCGGACTCGTCCTGAATATCGTCTCACTGCGCGACCGCACCACGGGCAACCGGGGGCGGGGCGTCCTGCTCTCGACCGTTGCGTTCGGCGTCGTGAACCTCGCCGGGTGGATCGGCGGCGAGATGGTGTACCGCAAGCGCGTCGGCGTCGATCACCACGCGGAG
>JBBSII010000060.1:0-11951 GCA_038232175.1 Thermomicrobiales bacterium | reverse complement strand
GGCGCCGCGATCATCACCGCCCTCGCCGACGGCTACGAACGCCCGCCGATGACCGTGCAAACGGTCGGCTACGGCTTCGGCATGCGGACGATGCCGTGGCCGAACTGCCTGCGCCTCTGGCTTGGCGCTGCCATCGTCACGCAGCAAAGCGCCGACCCGGACTTCACGCTCGCGCCGCTGGCGGAGCCAACGCCCTTCTCCATGAATGATATGCCCGCATTCGCGCCCGACGCCGACGACGCGGAGGTGCTCCTCGTCACCAATGTCGATGACCTGTCGCCCGAGGCGCTCGCGTACGCGCTGGAGCGGCTGTTCGCGACGGGCGCGCTCGATGCGTGGTTCACGCCGATCACGATGAAGAAGAGCCGCCCCGCCGTGCAACTCTCCGCGATCTGCCGCGCCGCCGACCAGCACGCGCTCACGGAGGTATTCTTCCGCGAGACGACGACCTTCGGCGTGCGCGCCGTACCCATCGTGCGGGAGAAGGCGCACCGCCGCTGGGAGACGGTCGAGACGCAGTGGGGCCCCGTGCGTGTGAAGATCAAGGCGTGGGAGGGAATCGTGCTCGACGCGGTGCCGGAGTACGAGCAGGTCGCGGCACTCGCGCGGGCGGCAGATGTCCCCTTCCGTGAGGTCTACGCGGCGGCGGCGGAAGCGGGGCGGCCGTTCGTCGGCGTCCGGCCATTGGCGGTCTATCGATGAGCAACACGGCGCTGATGCTCACGGGCGAACTCGATGATCGCCTGATACTCTCCCAGGCGTTGCCGATCATCGCCGAGTGGCGCGATGAATATGTCACAATCACCGCACCCGCGCTCGGCCTGCGCGCGATGGGCCAATCCCCCGAAGATGCCCTCGAAGACCTGCGCGCGACGATTGCCGATCGCTACCACGACCTGAACGGTCGCGGAGCCACGCGCGTTCCGAGCGCGGACGCGGAATTCGCATCATTGCAGGAGTACGTTGCGGAGCGATGAGTGCAATGACCGAACAGATCCCACGATACATCACCGCGAAATGCCCGTATTGCGATAGCGCGCTCGTTGAGGTACAGGACAACCTTGACCATGCCCGCGCCGAGCATGGATGGGTCGCCTACGCTCCGCATGTGCATGGTCCGCTGTTGGTTCGATTTCGCTGCGAGCGTGGTCACAGGGGCGAACTGCGCGGGACGTTCGCAGAAGGTGCGATGCAATGGCGGGCAACGGGCGATCGCGAGCAGTGATCGCGCCGTTGTGGTTACCTTCATTTGTTCACCAGGGCATGGGGCACGCCCACTAACCCAGCTGAGTGGCAATTTTCGTCTTTTCTGATGGCGCGGTATACTCGCGATGTGAGGACTGCACGGGCGATATCCCCCACACCGACGATGGAGCCAGCGGCGCGAACGCAGCGCCCGTTCCGGCGTGCCGCATGGCGGACAATGCAACCGCGCGCCATGCGAATTTCCCTGCTGATCCTCGCGTATACCCTGATCGCCATTGCGCTGACGTGGCCGCTCGCCGCGCATCTCAATCGCGGCGTCACCTCGGCGGTCGATCCCGTCGATAGCATCTGGCGCATCGGCTGGGGGCAGTATCAGTTGCTCCACCACCCGCTGCATCTGTTCAATGGCAACACCTTCTACCCATTCCCGGATTCATACCTCTTCGACGAACTCGTCCTCGGCGCGGCGGTGCTGACATTACCGCTCGCGGTCGTTGACCTCGCCCCGCTGGCGATCTACAACCTCGGCGTGCTGCTGTCGCTGCTACTCAGCGCCCTCGCGATGTACGCCCTCGCGCGGCGGTTCGGCGCGGTGCGTGTCGCCGCATTCATCGCGGGGGTGATCTACGCCTTCGCGCCGATGCATCTCGACCGGATCGGGCACATCGGTCTGCTCTCGGCGCAATGGTTCCCGCTGATCCTGCTCTTTCTCGATCGCGTCGTCGAACGACCGCGCTGGCGCGATACCGCAGCGCTCACCGTCTGCCTCGTGATGCAGGTGATCTCGTCGCAGTATTACGCGATTTATCTGCTGCTGCTCGTCCCGCTCTTCATCGTTCTGGTGCTGGTGCGCCGCCCGGCGATGCGGCGGCGCGCCGTGTGGGGCCATCTCCTGCTCGCGGGCGCGATTGCCGCCGCGACGGTCGCGCCGCTCGTCGTCGGCTATCGGCGCGTGCAGACGGATTACGCGGTCGAGCGTACGTACGGGCAGACGACCTACTACGCCGCCACGATCACGAATTTCCTGACGGCGGACGGACAGAACCTCCTCTGGGGCCGACTCACCACCCCCTTCCGCGCGCAGGGGAGTTACACTTTCGAGCGCAATATGTTCCCTGGCCTGCTCGCGCTTGCGTTCGCCGGGATCGGTCTTTGGGTCGGTCGCCGCCGCGCATGGGAGCAATTCCTCGCGGCGCTCGTCGTCATCAGCGGCATTCTCGCGCTCGGCCCCGAGCTGCGGCTGACGCCGGAGACGAAATCGCTTCTTTTCCGCCATCTCCCGTATGGGGTGCTCTATTGGCATCTCCCCGGCTTCGATTCGATGCGCGTCCCGGCGCGCTTCGGCACGCTCTTCCTGCTCGGCATCGCGGGCCTCGCGGCCACCGGCGCGGGCGCACTGTTACGACGCCTCGCGGTGGCCCGCATTCCGCGTGTACGCTCACCGTATCTCGTGCCCATTGCGGCGAGCGTGCTGCTCCTTATGGGGTTCGGCGCGGAGTACGCGAACCACCCATTGCGCCTCCTCCCGCTCGAAAGCGGCACGGCGATCCCGCCCGAGTATCGCTGGCTCAGGGAACAGCCGGACGCGCGCGTGATCGAATTGCCGCTCGTCATCCCCGACCACGACCGCGAGCAATCTATCGCCGTGCGCGAGCAGTACTTCTCCCTCGCGCATCATCACCCACTAGTCAATGGCAACGCGAATGTGCTCCCGAAGGGGTACAAGGCGCTCGTGCTGGAGATGAAGCAGTTCCCGTCCGAACGCGCGGTCTCAATCCTCCAGGGCCTGAGCATCACCCATGTCGTCGTCCACTACGACCAGATGAATGCGGCGGGGCAGGCGACCGTCCGCGAGCGTTTCGCGCGCGGCTTGGACAGCCTGACGCCCGCCGCCCAATTCGGCGACACGTCCGTGTACACCGTCGGGCGATCGGCGCACCTCGATGCGCTGCCCGGCTTGATCCCGCCGGGCGCGACGATTCGCCTCTCGCGCGCGGACCCGCTCGGCACCGGCGCATACATGGGGATGCTCGGCTACGTCCTGCGCGATCACCCGCTCTACGCCCGGTTGCGCGTCGATTTTGGGCAGAATTACGTGGGCGAGCCGGACGAGACGACGCGCTACGATTACGGCATTTTCTATCCGCAGCAAGACCCCGCACGCGAGGGGTTCCCCGGCGCGGAGCTGATCTGGCAGGATTCCGTGGTTCGCGTCTACCGGCAGCGCCCCGCGTAGCACGACTACAACGCAGGGCGACCAGTGCAATTGGCCCGTATCTCCCGCCCTGTCGCCCGTCGGCGGGCGCGCCGTCCATCTCCAGCCGCCAATGACCCTCGACTGCGGCGATTCCCGGCGCATCCGGGAACCTGTCCCGCCCGATCGGGACGCGCGCCTCACGACAGCGGGAAGGCCCGCTGCTACGCTCGAAGCAGCCCGGACGTGAGAGCCGGAAAGCGACCCGACACGGAGAGGGAGCGGACAAGATGGCGAACACGGGGCGGATTCGGATGGCGGGCAGCGTCGGCGCAGTTGGCGGTGCGCTATGGGTGATCGTGCTGATGGCGGAGGTCGTGGCCCATCGAGCCGTGTACGACAGCACGGCGGGCTACCGCGTCTGGGAGGCGCTGCTGATCCTCGTGCAGGCGCTGCTGCTCGTCGGCGTGGTGGGCCTGGCCTGGTCCGGCGCGGCGGGAGCTGGCTGGCTGGGGCGGATCGGCCTGGGGCTTGCCTTTCTGGGGCGCACGTCGTTCCTGCTCGGGGAACTCCGGTCCTTCATCCAGGGGAGTGACGACGGCCTGTTCGTGCCGCTGGGCGCGCTGGTGACAGGGCTGGGCATGCTCCTGGTCGGGATCGCGACCGTGCGGGCGCGGCGCTGGGGCGGGTGGCATCGCATCATGCCGCTGCTGACGGGCCTTTATCCCTTCGTCGCCATGTTCCCGATCCTTGCGATCACGGGTGAGCCGCCCGCTCCCATGATCGCCCTCTGGGGCCTCTTGTGGCTGCTGCTCGGCCTCGCCCTGCACGCCGAGGCGGGCGCGGCGAGGGTGCTGCCGCGCTCAGCAGCGGCATCGGCGTACTCGTGAGGGTGCCGACGTTGGCCCCATCTGCGCGCCGGGACGCCGCCTGAACCTTGCCGTACCCGCCCACGCTACCGGTCGGCCAGCCGGTAGTGTGGGCGGGTACGTTATACTCCCTCCCATACGGAGGCCCACGATGACGACGCGACGCGCCACCCTCCCCCCACCGGGCTTGCCGTTCACTACGGCCCCGCCCACCCGTCCGTCACTGCAGCTGCACGGGCGCTGGCTCTGGCTCGGGCGCGCGGTGTGGGTGGTCTATGCGATCCTGGCGGTCGGGCTGGCGATCGCGCGCCTGCCGACCGACTACACGAGTTCGGTCACCTTCACGGGCATCGGCGCGCCACAGTCCGCCACCTTGCGCGAGGGATTGCTGCGCCTCGGCCTCAACCCGGCGGCTTACGCCATTTACCGCGTGGTCCTCGACCAGGTGGCCGCGCTGGTAGACCTGGTGATCGCCGTTCTCCTCATCCGGCGCAAGTCGTCCGAGGGGTCGTCCTGCTGATCGCGCTGCTGCTTGTGGCGGGCATCTCGGCCGCCGACCCGCCGTCCCTGGTCTCCCTAGCAACAACCCACCCGATCCAGGCGACCCTCGGCAAGGTGCTGACAATCACGCGCATGACGCTCCTGCCGGCCCTGTTCTTCGTCTTCCCCGACGGTCGGGTCATCCCGCGCTGGGGCCTCGTGCCGGTGGGCCTCTGGCTCGCCCAACTCGTCGGCATCATGTTCTTCCCCGGCACCCCGCTCGATAGCTGGGACTGGCCGCCCCTGCCGACCGCGCTCAGTTTCTCGCTGATCTTCGGGCCGGCGGTGTACGCCCAGGTCTACCGCTACCGGCGCATCTCGGGGCCGGTGGAGCGGCAGCAGGCGAAGTGGGCAATCGGCGGGTTGCTGCTGGCGGCCATCGGCTTCGTCGCGTTGAACGTCTGGCTGGCCACCCAGCATAATCGCTGGTCGGAGGCGTCACCGATCCGCGCCGTCCTCGCCGACTTCCTCTTCAATACCGCCTTCACCCTCGCCTTCGCCGGCATCCCAGTGGCGCTGGCCGTTGCCGTCTTCAAGTACCGGCTCTTCGCCATCGACCCGATCATCAATCGCGCGCTGGTCTATGGCGGCCTGACCGTCGGCATCGTGGGACTCTACATCCTGATCGTCGGCGGGGTCGGCGCGATCTTCCGCACCGGCGGTAATCTGGCGATCTCGCTCGTCGCCACCGGCGTAGTCGCCATCCTCTTCCAGCCCCTGCGCGGCTGGTTGCAGCGCGGGGCCAACCGCCTCCTCTATGGCGAGCGCGACGAGCCGTACGCGGTTATCGCGCGCCTGGGGCAGCGGCTTGGAGGGACGCTGGCCCCGGATGCGATTCTGCCGACGATTGTCGAGACGGTTGCCGGGGCGCTGAAACTGCCCTACGCCGCGATCGCGCTCTGGCGCGCGGGCGTGATGACCATCGCCGCCGAATATCCGGCCGCTGCGGCGGTCGTGCCCAGGGGATTTGCGGTGCGGGCGCTGCACACGCTCCCACTCGCCTATCAGGGAGAGCGCGTGGGGGAACTGCGCCTGGCGCTTCGGCCGGGCGAGACGGGTTTCGGCCCCGCCGACCGGCGGCTCCTCGCCGACCTCGCGCGGCAGGCGGGGGTCGCCGTCCATGCCGCCCGCCTGGCCACCGACCTGCAACGATCACACGAGCGGCTGGTGCTGGCGCGTGAGGAGGAGCGCCGCCGACTGCGTCGGGACCTCCATGACGGACTCGGCCCGCGGCTGGCCGCCCTGACGCTGCGCCTCGACACCGCCCACGATCTCCTGGCGGACGACCCGCAGGCGGCGGCCCTGCTGACCGACCTGGCAGAGCGCATGGCCGAGGCCGTTGCGGACATTCGCCGCCTGGTCTACGCGCTACGCCCGCCCACACTCGATGACCTCGGCCTGATCGGTGCGCTGCACCAGGCGGCGGAGAGCTATCGTCCGGGCGGGCTGCGCATCGACGTCGAGGTGCGCGGCCCAGAGGATAGCCTCCTGCCCCCCCTGCCCGCAGCGGTCGAGGTGGCCGCGTATCGCATCGCCCAGGAGGCGCTCACGAATGTGGTGAAGCACGCCGGGGCGCGGCGCTGCACGATCCGGCTCACCTTCGCGGCCGCGAGTTGGACGCTCCTCATTGAGATCGACGATGACGGCGGCGGCATCGCGACGGGCCAGCCGGGCGGCGTCGGCCTGCGCTCGATGCGCGAGCGCGCCGAGGAACTCGGCGGCGTCTGTATCATCATGCCGCTGCCGGAAGGTGGCACGCGGGTGCGCGTCCTGCTGCCCTACCATCCGACGGTCGGCGACACACAAGAGGAGGGGTGACGATGGACGACGCGATCCGCGTCCTGATCGCCGACGACAACGCCGAGTTTCGCGCGGGACTGCGCGGGCTCGTGGAGGCGCAGCCGGATCTGGTCATCGTCGGCGAGGCGGCAACCGGTGAGGCAACGCTCGCGTTGGCGGCGCGGCTGCAGCCCGACATTGTCCTGATGGACCTACAGATGCCGGACCTCAACGGCATCGAGGCGACACGCCGGCTGACGGCGGCCAGCCCGCACATCGGCGTGCTGGTAGTGACCATGTCCGAGGACAACGACTCCATCTTCGCCGCCATGCGGGCGGGGGCGCGCGGCTACTTGTTGAAAGGGTCGCGCAAGGCGGAGACGCTGCGGGCAATCCGTGCCGTCGCGGGCGGGGAGGCGATCTTCAGCGCGGCGATCGCCCGGCGGTTGATGGGTTTCTTCGCCGCCGTCCGGCCGCTACCCCCCGCCTTCCCCACGTTGACCGAGCGCGAGCGCGAGGTGCTGTCGCTGGTCGCGCAGGGGCGCGGCAATCAGGAGATCGCCGACCGGCTCTTCCTCAGCCTTAAGACGGTGCGCAACCACCTCTCCGGCATCTACGGCAAGCTGCAGGTAGCCGACCGCACCCAGGCGGCGCTCCGCGCACGGGAGGCCGGATTGGGGCGGGATATAGAGTAGGAGACGATGTAGAGGCTAGAAACGTGAAAATTCACGCATGAAGGACGGGTGTGGATTGCCACCTCCCTGCTTTCACCCCGCGCGAACTTGCCAGCTACCTCTTTAGTGTCGGAAATGCCGCCGACCTGTGACTACCATCGCCACATTCGCCGCGTCCGCCGCCGCGATGCTTTCGGCGTCTCGTACCGAGCCGCCGGGGTGCGCGATCGCAGTCACACCCGCCGCGACGCACGCCTCGACCGTGTCCGCGAATGGGAAGAAGGCGTCCGACGCCATCGCGCTACCGGAAGCCGCAGCGTCCGCCTTGGCAATTGCGATCCGCGCGGCGTCGATGCGACTCGGCTGCCCGCCGCCGATCCCGACCGTCGCGAAATCCTTCGCGAGCACGATGCTGTTCGACTTGACGTGCCGCGCCGCGCGCCACGCGAAGCGCAATTGGTCGAGTTCCGCTGCCGTCGGTTGACGTTGCGAGACCACCCGCCATGTGGCAGGGTCGTCGATCACCGTATCGAGCGTCTGCAACAGGAAGCCGCCCTGCACGGAGCGCACTTCCCAGTCGTGCCCCGCCGCTGATGGCGTGCCCATCGCGAGCAGACGCACATTCTTCCGGCGGGTAAAGGCCACGCGCGCCTCCTCATCGAACGATGGCGCGAGCACGACCTCGACGAACAACTCGGCGATTGCTTCCGCGACGGCGGCGGTCGCGGGCACCGTTAGGGCGATCACGCCACCGAATGCGGAGAGCGGATCGGATGCGTACGCGCGCCGGAACGCCTGCTCCGCGTCATCGGCGACCGCGATGCCGCAGGGGATATTGTGCTTTACGATCACGCACGCCGGTCGGCCCCAGCCGAGGAAATCTGACGCCGCCGCCCACGCGCCGTCCGCGTCGAGGATGTTGTTGTACGAGAGTTCCTTGCCCGCCAGCTGCGTCGCGCCGAGCAATCCTCGCGGCGCGCGGCTCGGCTCGTACGCGCGGTAGAGCGCGGCGGACTGGTGCGGGTTCTCACCGTACCGCATCGGCTGGTGCAGCGCGCCCGCGACGCTGAACTCGGCGGGGAACGGCGCAGCGGGCGCGCCGTCATTGCCCCGCAGATAGGCCGCAATCGTCGTGTCGTACGCGGCGACATGCGCGAACGCCTTCGCGGCGAGCGCCCGCCGCTCAGTCACGGATACGGTACTGGCGCGAAGCAGATCGAGGACGCGCGCGTAATCATCCGGCTCCGTCACGATGAGCACGGAGGGGTAATTTTTCGCCGCCGCGCGCACGAGCGTCGGGCCACCAATGTCGATCTTCTCCAACGCCTCCACCACTTCGACCGAGGGGTCAGCAACCGTCCGCACGAACGGATACAGGTTCGAGACGACCATATCAATTGGCCCAATCCCGTGCTCCCGCAGCGTCGTCATGTCCCCCGTGTTGTCGCGACGTGCCAGCACGCCGCCATGCACGGCGGGGTGCAGCGTCTTCACGCGCCCGCCGAGAATTTCGGGGAAGCCCGTCACCGCCGCGATGCCGACGACCGGTACGCCCGCATCGGTCAATGCGCGCTCGGTGTTGCCGGTGGAGACCAACTCCCAGCCGAGCGCGACCAGCCCTTGCGCGAACGGCACCAGCCCTGTCTTGTCGTAGACACTCAAAATCGCCCGCATCGTTCCCCCGCTTTCGCGATGAGTGCGACCAACCGCGTCTTCTGGCTGCGCCGTGGAATGATGACAAACCGCCGCGCCACACACCACGAGGTTGGTGCGGCCCAGGCGAGCGGCCTTCAAAATCGCGCGGTGGCTTCCCCGTGGTCGCCCACGTATGTTCGCCAGTTGCCACCACGAACCGTCAAATCTGACTACGCGCGACTATACCACGCCCCCAAACGCCGCAACAAGCGGGAATCGTCCGAAGGCAATTTCTCTACGGTTCCCCACTCCGCCTCTACGCCCCAGTATACTGTCCCTATGGCAGTCGCGCAGACCGTGGAGCGAACATCGGCGTCCGTTCGGCGTCTCCTGTACGGGGCGATCCGCCGAGTTGTCGCGTCGCATGGTGCGGTGTTCGTGGGTTTTGTCGTGCTGGCGGCATTCTGGCTGCGCCCGCTGACCTGGCATATGGCGAACCATATCACCGGGCCGGGCGATCCGCTGACGACGGCATGGCGCGTCGTCTGGCCCGCGCAGTGGCTGATCGAACGCCCCGCGCCATTCTGGCAAACGAATATCCTCTACCCCGCGACCAATGTCTTCGCGCGCGATGAACTGACGCTCGGTGAATCGCTCTTCGCCGGGCCGCTCTACATCGTCACACATAACGCACTGCTCGCGTACAACCTCACACTGCTCCTGACGCTCGCGCTCTCCGGCTTCTTCATGTATTGCCTCGCGTGGCATTGCGTCCGCAGTCGCACGGCGGGCGTCATCGCGGGGATCATCTTCGCGTTCGCGCCCTATCACCTCGCGCAGATCGATCATGCGGGGCTGCTCGCGGTGCAGTGGCTCCCGCTCGTTGTGCTCTTCGCGGATCGCGTGCGCATCACGCGGTCGTGGCGCGACGGCGCGCTGCTCGGTGGGTGCGCTCTTTTGCAGGCGCTCTCGGCGGGCTACTATGCGTACTGGACCGCTGCCGTGGTCGTCGTCTACCTGGGGTATGTCGCGTTATTCATGCGGAACCGCATTTCGCTCGCCGGTCTGCGAATCGTCGCAACATCTCTGCTCATTGCGGTCGCCGCGCTCATCCCCGTCGTTCTCCCCTTCTGGCGCGTGGCGCGGGCGGATGGGTTCGCACGCCCCATGCGGGAAGTGGAATATTGGTCGGCTCGGCCGCAAACGTGGCTAGCGGCGACGCCGGACAACCTCCTCTACAGCCAACTCGTGCGCGACCATGCGTGGACAGGGTCAAGGGAAATGTATCTTTTTCCGGGCGCCGTCGCGATTGTTCTCAGTGTTGTCGCGGTCTGCTCGCGGAAAAGCGGCTCGTGGCGATGGTTCGGTCTCGCGCTGGCGGTTCTCGGGTTCGTGCTATCGCTCGGCCCCGTGCTCCATCTCGCGCGCCGCGATCAGGGGTGGATTCCACTTCCGTACGGTCTGCTCTATCGTTTCATCCCCGGTGGCGACGCCCTCCGCGCGCCCGTCCGCGCTGCACCAATCGCGATGCTCGGCATCGCCCTTCTCGCCGCAGTTGGATGGGACGAGTGTGCCAAATTTGTCCAAACCCGTCGTGCAGCCGTCAGCGTCACGCCGATTCTCGCATCCGTACTGTGCATCCTCCTACTCGGTGAATACGCGACGACTCCGCTGCACATCGTGGCCGTGCCGCAACTCAAAACGGAGAACCAGAGCGTCGCCCGCTGGTTGCGGGAGCAGCCCCCCTCGATTGTCGCGGTGCTTCCCGACGTGCGTGCGCCCGTGGTAATGGCGCTCGCGACGGCGAACCGGCATCGGTTCGTCAATGGCGACGCCGAGATTCTGCCCACCGTGACCCGCGCGCTCTTCGACGATCTCCGGACATTCCCCTCGGCTACAAGCGTTGCGGCGCTGGAGACCGTCGGGGTTGATTTCGTCGTGCTCGACCGGTTCGGGTACACCGATACCGCGTGGGCCGAACTGCCGGCGCGTATTGGGGCGTCCGCGCCCATGTGGGTTCGGGTCGCGACGCTCACGGATGCGATTGTCTATCGTGTAGTGCGAGCATAGATTGGCAGGCTAAAGCCCGCCATCACTGATGCTTCTCTGGTCTACGCGCCAGTCACGCCGCTGATCTGGACTACGGGACTATCGCCGCGCGGGATGACTGCTCCGATATTTCGCGCGTCGGGCACGGCATCGTTAAATGCGACGGTGTTTTCCGCCGCGACAATCGCGACCATGCCGATACCCATATTAAAGACGCGGTACATCTCGGCATCCGCGACATGGGTGGCGCGCTGGATCGCCCCGAAAATCGGTGGCACGTCCCAGTGGGCGGGGTCGATGCGCACCGCCAGAGCGGGCGGCAGCACGCGCGGCACGTTGTCGATGAGGCCACCGCCGGTGATGTGCGCGAGCGCGGCGATGTTCCCCGCCTCCACCACCGGCAGGAGTGCGGCGGCGTACGACCGGTGCGGCGTGAGCAATGCCGCACCGAGCGTTTCTGTCAGGCCGTCAGGAATCTCCGAGAGCCGTTGCCGAACGGTTCCAGGCGAACCGTCGAGCGCGAACGCGCGCCGTGCGAGCGAGTAGCCATTGGTGTGCAACCCAACGGACGGCAGACCGAAAACGACATCGCCCGCGTTCACCCCGCGACCGTCGATGATCTTACCCCGCGCGACACTGCCGATGATGCACCCCGCGAGGTCGTAATCGCCCGCCGCGTAGATGCCCGGCAACTCCGCCGTCTCGCCACCGAGCAACGCCATGCCGTGCGCGCCGCACGCATCCGCGACGCCGCCGATCACCGCCGTGATGAGGTCCACGTTGCTCGCACCAACCGCGAGGTAATCGAGGAAAAAGATCGGGCGCGCGCCGCAACACAGGATGTCGTTGACGCAGTGGTGAACGATGTCGCGCCCGATGCCCGCGTGCGCCTCTGGCGTCCCCAGCGCAATCGCCAGTTTCAACTTCGTGCCGACGCTGTCGATCGACGCGACGAGCGCGGTGTCACCGGCGCCCGGCAGCGCGTACAACCCGCCGAAGTGGCCG
>JBBSII010000059.1:0-12051 GCA_038232175.1 Thermomicrobiales bacterium | reverse complement strand
GACGGCCTGAAACCCGGCCTTGAGGATGGGCGGATACGCCGCGACATTGACCTTGCCGCCCGTCTCAACAGCGTAATTCTGCTCGTTCCAGATTTCGTACGCCTGTACCTTCCCCTTGTACCGCTGGGTGAGGAAGGTCATGAAATCGGTGAAGTCCTGCGTCTTTGTGGGCAGGCCGCCCTTCACGCCAACCCAGTCCGGCGACTTGACGACGGTGAGGAGCACCTTGATGCCCTTCGCGCTCGCACCGCTCACAAACTGGTCGAGTTGCGCGGTGGTGTCATTGCCGTAGTTGCCCTTCTGCGGCTCCATGGAAGCCCAGGAGACCTGCTGGCGCGCCCAGCCGAAGCCCGCGCCCTGCACATTCGCGTACACCTTGTCGCGGAAGGCGGCATCGCTACTCAGGCCCCAGACGTTGAAGCCGTAGCCGTCTCCGTTGTCCCCGACGTGCAACTGCGTGAGGTCGCCATTCGCCGCCGGGGCCGGGGCCTTCGTGGCGGCGGCGGTCGGCGCCGCAGTCGATGCGGCGGTCGCACTCGCTGTTGCGGGGGCCGTTGTCGGGTTTGACGCCACTGTCGGCGCGATGGTTGGGGGAGTGGTCGGTGCAGCGGTCGGCGCAGTCGCCGGTGTTGGCGCAGTAGTCGGTGTGCTCGTCGTGCTGCTCCCACCGCACCCGACGAGAAGAAAAATGAGTACCAAGCCAAGCCAGCGTCGCATGTATCCCGTTTCCCTTCACTACACCCGCCAGTGCCCCCGCAACCCTACACCGAGGGCACGTGTTATGGCAAGCGCATGGTGGGCATACCCCGCAGCTCAGGTGTTATGCGGGGCGTGCGCCAGGGGGCCGGAATCGCGGCACGAGTGATCGGTGAGGTGATCGGCGGAGGCATGCACGCTCCAGAAGGCGACGGCGGTGAGCAGGAAACCGAAAATCACCAGCCCATTGAAGCCCGCGATGTCCGCGAAGATGCCACCGATCCATGTGCCCAGCAACTGCCCGCCGCCGAGGAGCAGCGAGTACAAGCCCATCATCGCGCCGCGCTCGCCCGGCGCCTCCTCCGAGAGGGCGGCGAGGTGCGTCAGGGCAGCGGGCGCGAACCCGCTCGCCACAATCACGCTCACCCCGATTGCCGGCAGGATGAACCAGAGCGCGTGGTGCGCGCGGGCCGAGAGTGTCTGCGGATTCTCGCCGAGCCGGTTGATAATCGCGAGCAGCGCCGAGATCGCGAGGAAGCCGCCGAGCGCGATTCGCATTGCCACCGGGCGGCGCATCGTGGGGAGGATGAAGGTCCAGAGCACCATGCCGACGATCAGCATCGCGCCGAAGACGCCGAGCAGGAGCGCGATGGTGCCCTGATCGAAGCCGCCGACGAGCAACTGATGCGGGAAGCGCAGGTCCGCGTCCTTCTGCTTCAGTTCCAGCGTCCCCTGCGCCGCTGTGGGCAGGCTGAGCAGGAACTGGATGAGGCCGAGCAGCGCCGCGAGCAGCGCGTTGACCGCGAGCCACGCCGGGACGAACGCCATCATCCGCGACCGCGCGAGCAGCCTGCGATAGACTGCAAATGCTGACCGACCGAGCCGCTCGCCCGCTCCCGGTTCCGGCGGGGCGTGCGTGGCATTCCGGCTCTCCACGACCGTCGCCAGCAGGATAACGACCGTCACGGCGTAGATGGCGAGGACGCCGAAAAAGCCGTGCACGCCCGCGAGGCCATAGAGGACATTGCCGACGGGGATGCCGATCACCACGCCGAGCACCGTTGTGACCTCGAACGCGGTCATCACGCGGACGCGGTGTTCCCCGTTATCCCCGGAGACATCCGCGAGGAAGCCGAGGCCGGAGGGGGTCGCGCACGCGGCGGAGATGCCTTCCAATAGCCGCCCCGCGACGAAAACGAGGATCAACCCGACGCGGATCAAGCCCGTGACCTGCGTATCCGCGACGGGGAGAAGCGTGACGAGCGCGAAGATGCCGGACGCCGCCGCGCCGCAGATCGGGCTGAGGATGAGGAAGGGGCGGCGACCGAAACGATCCGAGAGGTTGCCGAAGATCGGCGCGAGGCCGAGTTCGCTGATGAAGAAGACGGTGACGATGACTGCGGCGACCGTCGCGGAACCCGTCACACGTTGCGCGAGATAGGTGGAGAGGATGCCGTAAGAGGCGCGCGCCGCGATGCGGATGATGAAGTACGCCCCGATGGCCCCGACGATGCTGCGGAGCGGATGACGCGGCGAGACCGGCGATGATGGGGGCGGCCCCGCCCGTTTGTGTTGCTCGACGGTTGACGGCACACGGCTCTCCTTCGCCCTCTAGGATACCGCACGCGGCGTACCCGTGCCACCAACGGCATAAGGGGAAACGTCGGCGCACGGGGAATGGTTGCGTGATTGGAATGGGGTGGGTGCTGTTTCCTCACCCCAGCCCCCTCTCGTACGGAGCCATCGCCCGGAGATTGTGGTGTGTAAAGGTCTGTTCGGCGATGGAGAGGGGAGGGGAGGGTATCGAGTTGCAAAGGAGGCCGGGGGGTGAGGTTCCCCTACCGCAGACTCGGCGGCGGGCGGCGCGTTTGGGTGCGGCGGTGTGGTGGGCGACGCATGCGCCCGATCAGGCGGTTGAGGCCCGATGGCTGGCCACCCGTGCGCCGCGCGGGGGCGAGCGAAAGGCGCAGCGCGAGATCGAGGAGGAAGAAGACGAGCGCGACGACCGCGAACCAGCCCCACCACTCGTGGTAGCGGGTGACGGCACCCGCCTTGCCGCCCGCGTCCGTCACCTCGCCCGGCGCGGCGAGGAGCGACCCGCCGGTGAGCGTCGCGATGTCGCTGAGCAGGGCCGCGCCGCCCGGCGTCGGCGCGTACTCCGCCGAGTAGGGGACGGCAAACCCGCCCTCCCGCTGCACGGGGTTCGTCCCCGGTCGCTGCTGCGCGAGGGTCAGCCGGTACGCGCCAGGGATCGCCGCCTGCACATGGAGTTCATACCGACCCGGCCCAACCTGCGGCAGGCGCAACGCGAACGATTTCCCCTCCGGCGTGACGAGCGTCCCGGTGACGGGGACGCTGTTGATGTACTGCCCATCGACATCGGTCGCGTCCACACCAATCACGACCTGGTCGCCCTCGGCGCGGGTATCGACGGTGAGCGCGGCGGTGTTCGGGTCCGGCAGCGCCCAGAGCAGCGCCTGATGCCAGAACTGGGCGTACTTGCCCCACGTCGGCCACTGCTTGGCGAACGCCGTGCCCGTGTCCGGCGTCCACGCGACGACGCGCCCGAGGCCGTACTGCCACTGGGCGAGCACGGGGTCCTTCTGGCCCGATTCGAGGATGATGTCGGCGTTCGGCTTCGCCTCCGTCACCTGATAGCCGTCGAGGGGCGGCAGTTCCTCCGGTTTAATGTCGCCGATGACCGGGCTGGGCTTGACGAGCGTCGCGCGGAAATTGCCGGTGCGCGAGGGCTGCTTGCCCGCCGACTGCGCCTCATTGAGCGTTATCTGCGGCACCTCATTCGCCGAGGCCGCGAAGTAGTACTTGCCGCCGCCGATGTCCGCGAGGCGCTGCAGCAGTTTCGTGTCTGCGTCGTTGCCGATGGCGATAGTCGTGAAGGTAATGCCGAGGTTGCGCATCTGGTCGATCAGCACCTGATAATCGCTGCGCCCCTGCGACTCGCCATCCGTCATCAGGACGATGTGCTTGACATTCGCGGTCGAGCCGCGCATCAGGTCGAGCATCTTCGCCATCCCCGCGAAGATGTCCGTGCCGCCATCGGCGCGGATGCCGTTGATGGTGCTGTGGATCAGCGAGCGGTTGTCCGTGAGGGTCTGGAGGGGGACAATCGGGTCCGCGCCGTCGTTGAAGACGACCACGGCGGTCTCGTCGCCCGTCTTCAGGGCGTCGATGCCGAGGTTCGCCGCTGTGCGCGCCAGCGCGATCTTCGGGTCCTTGCTTCCCTCGCCGAAATCCATGCTGCCGGAGCGGTCGATGATGATGCCGAGCGACACCTGATCGCGCTGGTTGCCCGGTGCATATCCCATCTTCACGGGGAGCGCCTGCTCCAACGGGGTGTCGTAGTACGCGCCGGAGCCATAGGCGTTCGTGCCGCCGATGACGATCAGCCCGCGCCCGTTGGCCCGCACGGATTGTTGGATCGTCGTCATCTGGTCGAGCGAGAGGTCCTTCGCGCTGACATTGACGAGCGCAATTGCGTCCGTCTCACCGAGCGCGGAGAGACGGGAGGGGATTTCCTTCGCGGTCTTCACGGTGACGTTCACGCCCTGCGCCGTCAGCGCGTCCCGCACAGACTTGCCCTCGCCGCTCGTGCCCTCGATGAGCAGCACGTTCGGCTTGCCGCGCACCGTCGTGACGACGCTCAGTTGGTCGTTCTCGGGGATGCGGTTGTCGCCCTCCGTCACCTGCACACCCGTGGTGACGACGTGCGTGCCGGGCGTCAGGCCGGGGAGCGTCGTCACGAAACCGGCGTTGCCGTCCGCCGCAGTGATCGGCGCGTCGAGGACCTCCTGCCCGTCGATGCGGACATGGACGCTGCCCTTCCAGGGGTTGTTACCTGTCAGGTTGACGCGGAGCGGGAGCGTGTCACCGCCCCAGAGCGTCTCCGGCACATCCGCCGACGCGACCCGCACATCCGGCGGGAAGGCGAGATCGTCCGTCTTCACGGGGGAGATGCGGACGCCGTCGCTCGTCGCGGCCTCGCTCTCGGCGCGGGCATCGGCGGTGTTCTCCTGCCCATCGGAGAGGAGGAAGACCTGCCCGCCGCCGCCCCGCGCGAGGATCGCCCGCGCCAGCCGGATGCCCGCCGCGATGTTCGTGTGATCGCGATCAACGACCGCCTCCGTCAGGCCACCGGCGATCCGGGTCGGGTCGCGCGGGGTCGCTCCGGGGGCGAAGACGAGCGACGCGCGGCCCCCGAAGGCGACGACACCGGCGCGCGTCCCACCTGCGAGGTTGCCGATGGCATCGTTGATGAAGCGCGCCTGCGACGCAGTAGCGGCCTGCGGGATGCTGCCGGAGCGATCCACGACGAAGATAACGCTCTTGCCCGAGACCTGATACGCCGTGACGGGGCCGGCAATCGCGATCAGGATGCTCCCCACCGCCGCCAGCCGGACGAACGCGGCGGGCAGGGCGACGCGACGACCGCGCAGCGCGGTCGCGAGGATGAGCAGCGCGACGGGGATGATGAGCCAGAGCAGCTCAGGGCGGCGAAGCGTCATGACGCGCGTCCTTTGCGAAGTGAGAACGATGGCAAGCGCGGGCGCGCTCTCCGTGAACCGGAACGGCGGCTGATGAGCAGCCATTCCGCCGCCAGCAAGATCAGTACCCCAGCGAGCAGCCAGGGCGCGACCCCGACACCGCGCCGCTGTTGCGCGCCTGCGGCGGGGGTGGTGTTCGCGCCACCGGCGATGGCCGAGAGGTCAATCGCGCGGCCGGGCCGGAGGTCGGATTCAAGTTCGTCGCCCACATTGACCGTGAAGGCGTCGGTCAGCACGTCCTTCCCCCCACCAGTATAGACGACTTGATAGGTGCCGGGAGTTTCGGTCGCCACGAAGGGGATGGGCGTCCGGTCCGCGTTGACGGGGAAGGTGCGGCTCTTGCCGTCGGGCCGCGTCACCGTGACGCGCTCCGCGCCCTCGACGGGCGGGATGGCGACGGTGTTTCCCGGTGTGATGCTGCCGGGGAGCGCAGGCGGCACGAGGTATTCCGTGATGTTTGCCATCATGATCGGGAAGGCCTGGCGGGAGATGAAGTTCGTCGCGTCCGCATTGAGCGGCGGGTTGAGGACGACGATGCGCCGCCCGTTCTGCTCGCCGCTGAGGAGCAGCGGCCCCTCATTCGTCTCAACGAGCGCGCTCGCCCACGACGGCGGCGCGACGAGCGGCAGGCGGTTGAAGCGGATGCCCGCGAAATCGACATTCTTCAGGAGCACGTCGCGCGTGCCGGCATCCGTCAGTCGGGGCGGCGAGACGGCACCGGAGACGCCCGTCACATTGAGGAGCGGCCCGCCCGCCTGCGGGTTGACAATGAGCACCGGTGTGCGGGGGGGCAGGTTGCTCAGATCGGGCGCGATGCCATCGAGGACGAGGAAACTGCCACCGAGTGCGGCGAGGTCCGGCTTCTCGGCGGCGTCGTGGATTTCGAGTTTGATGTTCGGTGACGCCTTCAGCGCGCGGACGAGCGGCGTGTCCGCACCGGGCCGCGTGGAGACGAGCACCGCGCGGGAGCCGCGCCCGCCGCGCGCGATCACCTCGGCGGTGTTGTCCGCCGGGAAGGCGTCCGGCTGCGGCGTGCGGGCTTCCAATTTCGCTCTCGTGGTGCCCTTCGGCATCGTGTAGGTGCGCTCGATCGTCTGGCCGGGGTTGATCGCCACCTGCTCCTCGGCGGCGGGGATGTCATTGAAGAAGGGGCGCAGTGTGACGCTCGCGGCGCTGTCGCTGTAGTTCGCGATCCGGGTGAAGAATTCCTCCGTGTCGGCGTTGCGCTGCGAGACGCGCGTCGATGCCTGCGTGATCGCGACATTCGCGGTGGAGGCGGCACCCTGGCCCCCGGTGATGTTCTCGACGCGGATGGAGGCAGGAATCTTGTCGTCCGGGCTGAGCGCGCCGGTGCCAAGTAACCCGCCGTCCGTGATGACGACGACCTCGTTGCGTTGCTGCGCGTTCAGCAGCGGGCGCAGGACGCCGAGCGCGTCCTGGAAATCGGCGTGACCGCCGGGCAGGGTGAGGTTGCGGAGTTTCTCGTTCAGGGCGAGTTGCTCCACGCCGTCCGCCGCGCCGAGCATCCGCACCTCGCTGCCGAGCACCATCACCGTCGCGGTCTCATCCGCCGCGAGATTACCGACGAGGCTGATTGCCCGTTCCTTCGCCTTCGCGTAGCGCGATGGCGCGATGTCCGTTGCGCCCATGCTTGTGCTGCCGTCCACAATGACGAAGAGCTGCTTCGCGCCACCGGAGGGGCGCAGGAAGCCGAAATTCAGCAGAGGCCGCGCTAGCGCGCCGACGAGGATCAGCGCGATCAGCATCTGCGCCGCCATCAGGAGGGTCAGCGGCGGGCGCTTGCGCCGGAAGCGGCGGCCCCGGTCGCTCGTCGCCTCGGACCAGAAGCGGAGCGTCGGCACGGGGAAGGGGTCCGGCGCGTCCTCGCGCATGTAGAGCGCGTAGATCACCGGCAACGCGACGAGGCCGAGGAGCGCGAGCGGCGCAAGCAGGGTCATTCGAGCACCCCCTGCGCGATCAGCGTGCGCGTTGCCAGGTCCTCGAAGGGCATGTTCGTTGGCACGCGCACGTAGTTGATGTTGTACCGCTTGCAGTACGTCTCGACCGCGCTGAGCCACGCCGAAAACCGCTCCTCATACGCGGCGAAGGTCTCCGGCGTCGGGCGAATACGCATCCGCTCGCCATTCTCGGCGTCCTCCAGTTCGACGTCCTCGTCCAGCGTGGGGTGCAATTCCCACGGGGAGAGGGTATGCAGGATGACGATTTGCCAGCCGCGCTCGATCAGGATGCCGAACGCATCCTCCATGCGCGTCGTCGAGAGGAGGTCAGAAAAGAGGATTAGGTAGCCTGGTCGACGGCTCGTGTTCACGTAGGCGCGCAATGTCCGCGCGAGATCGGTCTCGCCGCTCTCGGGGGTGAGCGCGCTGAGGTACTGGAACAGTCCCGCTGCCCGCGAGCGACCTTGCAGCGGACCGAGCGTTCGTCCCGTCTCGCCGACAAAGGGCGCGACCGTCACGCGGTCGAATCCGGCGAGCGCGAGGTAGCCCATCGCCGCCGCCGCCCGCTTTGCGTAGAGGAACTTGTTCGGCTCGCCCCAGTCCATCGAGCGGGAGCGATCGACGAGGAGGTGCACTGCGAGGTCGATATTCACCTCGCTGAGGCGGACGAACATCTCGCCCATCCGGGCGTAGATGTTCCAGTCCACGCGCCGGAAATCATCTCCCGGCGTGTAGGGCTTGTAGTCGGCGAACTCGGGCGATGTGCCCCGCCGGATACTGGAATGCTCCCCGGCGATCCCGTGCGTGAACGAGCGCCGCGACCGCAACGAGAGTCTCTCCAGCCGCCGCAGGAACGCCTCATCCAAGAGAGTAGGACGAAGGACTGAGGACTCAGGACTAAGTTTTTTACCGTTGTGTGTTGTCGCCATTGTTCTACTATATCCCTAATGAATCATGTTGCCAGATAGCGGGGTCGGTTTTTATTTTTATTCCTCACCCCGGCCCCTCTCCATCGCCCTTAGTTCACGGTATGCATTGGTTCGTACGGCGATAGAGAGGGGAGCGGACAGTTGTGCAATCGACGCTTAGTCCTTAGTCCTACCTACTCCCCGGCTGCGTGAAGTATCCCTGCACGACATCGCGTCGGTCGCGGGGGACGCGGTTGCTATCCGGGCTGCTTTGATCGACGGTGCCCTGCTGGCCGGTGTTCGGCACGCTGCCGCCGCTGCCGGGGGAGTTGGTGAGGTTATTCGGGTTGCCCTGCCCACCGGGGAGCGGGGCGGACTGGCCATTGGGCTGGCCCGTCAGGGGCAGCGGGTTGCCGGTCGTGCCGAGGTTCTGCACCTGCGTCGGGTCGCCCGCCTGATACTGCACCGGCTGGCCGAGGCCCGCGCCGGGGCCATTCTGATTGCCGTCCTTGCCCGTGCCGTTCTGCGGCGCCCCGGTGCCGTCCTGCTGCCCCTGCTGCCCTTGCTGGCCCTGTTGATCGCCACCCTGCGCGCGCTGCTGCGCGTCCTGAATGGCGTTCGAGAGGTCCTGCTGCGAGCGCACCTGCCCGCCCGTCTGCTGCACCTGATTGGCGAGGTTGCGCAGCGATTGCGCGGCGTCGTTGCCGCTCCCGCGTTGCAGCGCGGCGGCGGCATTCTTCTCCGCGTCGGTCAGGTTCTGGTTTCCGGTGGTGTTCTGGTTTGCCGCCTGCTGAAGATCATTGGAAATCTGCTGCCGCGCGTCCGGCGAGACCTGATCGAGGTTGCTCGCGACCTGCTGGAGGTCCTGCGCGGCGGCGCTGTAGTTGCCGTTCTGGATGTCCTGTGCCGCCTGCTTCGTCGCGGAGTCGTCGTTGAGCGCGTCCGCGAGCCGCTTCAGGTCCTGCTGCGATTGCGCGGACTGCACCGCCAATTGCTGCAACTGCTCGGGCGTTAACTGCTGATCGGCAAGGTTCGCTTGCGGGTTGGTCGTGTCCGCGCCGTTCTGCTGCGCGGTCTTCACGTCCGGCAGCCGTGGCACGGGAGCGAAGGGTCGCCGGTCGAGGCTGTTCGCGAGGAAGAGGAGCAGCACGACGCCGACGGTGATAATCGCGAGCGAGAGGGCAAGGATTTGTTCCTGCGCGATGCGATGGAGGCGCAGGTGGCGCGTCCGCCCGATGCGGTAGGCGGTGCGCGCGGCGTGATTCAGCAGGTTTGGGGCGAGGCGGCTATCCATCTCACCCTGCGCGAGTTCCAAACTGGTGGCGAGCGTCGCGTCCAGCCCGTATCCCTGATCGAGGAACCGCGCGAGGCCCATGCGCGTCGGGCGTTGCAGCCACGCATAGACGAAGGCGAGCGCACAGATGATCGCCGCTGGCAAGGCGATGGTGACGGGCCTCGGCTGCGTGCCGCGCAGAATGCCGTTGACGCAGATGCCGATGGAGACGACGCAGATCAGCCAGACGGTGCGAAGCGCGATGAGAAGCAGTCGCTGCCGCCAGATGCGATCCTGAATCTCCAGCATCCACTGGACAAACCGCGTCGCCTCCAGCCCCCGGCGCAGGACGGTGAGGCGGTTATCCCCCATGCCGCGTCGCGGCAGCGCGGGCGGTCGCAGATCGCTCCCGAACCAGAAGGGGAACCAGAGCACGCGCCACGCGAGGGGGAAGAATCGAGTACTGAGTACTATCTGTCGAACGTACTGAGTGCCTGCAGACGCATTCGGGCCGCCACGTAATGGTTGCGGCGCTGGCCGCCCTTTTCGCATTTTGGGAACGTTGAGCGCATTCGGGAGTCCGCGCTGTTCGGTCGCCATATCAAATCTCATTTCTCGGTACTCAGTACTCAGTACTCAGCACTAATCGAGTGGTGGGAGCGCGGGCAGCGGTTGCTGCCGCCCGCGCCGCAAAGCCAGGATGGCGAAGCCGCCGATGAGGACGATCAGCCCGGTGCCGATAACGCCCACACCAGCCATCTTGATGCGCTGATTGGCGCGCAGCGTCACGCTCTCCGCGCGATCCGCGAGTGGCGCGTTGCCGAACTCCGTGAAGGTCGCGAGGGCGCGGTTCGCGTGCTGCCGCGCGCGGAGCAGATTCCACCCGCCGACCTCGGTCTCCGCCGTCGTCAGGTCATTCGTCGCCTGGACGCCGCGCGCCGCCCGCTGCTGATACTGCACGAGGATCAGCGGCGGCTTGGCATCGGGGATCGCCTTGTACAAGTCCGACGCCTGATTGAGGAGTTGCGTCGTGCGCGGATAATCGTTCCCCTCAAGCGCCTGCTGGGCATCGCGCACACGGGCCTCGGCCTCCGAACCGGCGCGCGCCTTCGAGAGAAGCGCCTGCGCCTCCGAGGCGCGCTTCGGCGTCCCAGTCTGCTGCAAAAAAGGGATCGCGGGCGTCAGCAGCGCGACGGCCTGCGAGTACTGCCCGACGCCAACCAGTTGCGTCGCCTCGTCGATGTTGTAATAGGTGAACTGGTTGCGCTGCCACAGTCCGCCGATGAACTGCGGCAGGTACGCCTTCCACTTGCTCTCCAGCGTCGTCGCGGTGGCGGGGCCTTCGTTGGTGTAGACGAGTTGCATCGCCTGCCGCCAATCCTTCCGCGCCTGCGGCTTGCCGAGCGTCTCGATGAACGAGCGGTACATGCGGAAGCCGTACGTGTCGATCAGGAAGGAGACGACGCTGTACTGCTGCCCGGCGAGCGCCGCGTCGGGGTTGTTCGCGAGGGTCGCCCAGTCGGCGAGCCGATCCGCGTTCGCCTGCTGATTGAGGGTGGCGACGAGCGCGGGCAGTTCCGCCGGGGGGGCCGCACCGTAGAGCGCGGTGCCCCGGAGCAGGCCGGGCGGCAGGTTCCCGCCGCTCAGGCTCGCCGCGATTTGCTGCGTCAGCAGCGTCCGCAGATTCTGGGTCAGTTCCGGCGCTTGCAGCGCGCCCATGCGCGGCACGGCGATGTAGATGCCGCCGCCATCGACGCCGCTGTAGAGGTTCGGGTCGTTCTGCGCCGCCGGCACCGCCACCATGAATTGCGGCAGGTCGGTAAACAGGTAGAGGGGGACGGGGCGGTCCAGCCCCTGTGTGGAGCCGAAGATACCCGTTTCCATCTCGTACGCGCGGTCGGCGATCTTCTTGTAGAGGTCGATCTGTGGCGCAACGCGATCCCGCTGGATATAACTGATGGCGAATGAGGTCGTGTCGTCGTGCTGCCACGGGCCATCGGGCGCGGCGAGCAGCGGCGGGTCGTCGGCGGCGACTGACGGCACAACCATGAGCATCGCGAGGAGGGCGAGCAGCAGCGCGCGCGCCGCGACCGCGCCGCGCCGCTGCCGTCGCTGGAGGGTGATACAAAGGAAGGCGGGCTGTGCCGCCGGGGGCCGAAGCTTTGTCATGGCATGTACCATTGTGAGAGTGGGCGGGAGGGCGCACGAGTGACAAGTACCGGACGCCGTCTACTACCGCCGAATTGGACCATCATCGCTGCCGTCGGGTGCTGGGACACTGTATCACACATCGTGTCCGCCTCTGTCTATTCGCGCCGCACCCTTGCTGCACCCATACGCTACCGCGATTGCGCGGGAAATGCAACGGGAAGAGGAAAGTGCTGAGTGCTGAGTGCTAAGATTAAGAAGCCAGAAGCCAGAAGTCGGATGCTGGATACTAGATGTCAGATATGTTGATGCTCCCGTCTGGCTTCCGGCTTTTGGCTTCTGGCTTCTTCCCACTCGTATTACGTCTAGTGGCTTGTCAACTATCAATAGATGGATAGAGATGCTTGAGTTTGATCCGGGCATCTGCCGTCGTGAAGCGCCAGTCTATCCCTTTCCCGATCGCGTTGCGATCCCGGTTCCATGCGCTAACCTCCTCACGCAACGTT
>JBBSII010000058.1:0-12290 GCA_038232175.1 Thermomicrobiales bacterium | reverse complement strand
GAGCCGCCCTTCTACGACGCTTTCCGCGCCAAGCACCCCATCGGTCGCTTCGGCAACCCGCCGGAAATCGTCGGCCCCGTCCTCTTCCTCTGCTCCGATGCGTCGTCGTATGTCACCGGCCATGTGCTCGCCGTCGATGGCGGGTACATGGCGCAGTAGGCCCTACGCGAACGGAATGTCCAATTCATCCGCGATCTTCTGTAAATCTTCCACGACAGCGGGATGGAGCGGGATGCCGTTCGCGCGGCGGTCGTCCTCGGCGGCCCACTCCGGCTCGCCGGGGGTGAGGACGCGGTCGTGGCCGGGGGCGGGCGGGCAGTTCTTGAGCATCTGCATGTATGCATCGAAGTGGGTGGCGTACTGCGCGGCGGGCACGAAGGCGTCGATCCGCCACGCGCTGAACATGTGCGCCGTGTCCGTCGCCTTCGCCGCCGCCGAAATCTGCATGTTCTCCGCGCTCACCTTGCCACCGGAGAGGATGCCCGCGAAGAGGTCCACCGCCACGTTCAGGCCGTACCCCTTCTGGCTGCCGTGCTCGCGGTCGCCGCCGAGCGGGTTGAGGTATTTCGCCTTGAAGGGGTCCGTCGTCGGCTGGAACTGCTCGTCGAGCGCCCAGCCGCTCGGGATGTCGTGCCCCTCGCGCCGCGCGATCTCCAGCTTGCCGCCCGCGACGACGCTGGTGGACATGTCGATCATGAAGGGACGCTCCGTGTCGCCGCCGGGGAAGGCGATGCAGATCGGGTTCGTGCCGAGGATGCCCGCCGCGCCGAAGGTCGGCACGATGAACGGGCCGGTCGTCGTCATCGTCATGCCCGCCATCCGCTCGGCGACGGCCATCAGCGGGTAGTAGTAGAGCGAGCCGTAGTGGTTGCTGTTGCGCATCGTCACGGTGGCGACGCCGTTCTCGCGCGCCTTCTCGATGCAACGTTGCATCGCCTGCTTCGCGACGACCGGGCCGGAGCCGTTGTCCCCGTCGAGGACAAGTGTGCCGGGCGACTCGGAGACGACCCGCACCTGCGGCTGCGCGTTCGTCAGGCCATCCCGCAGGCGGGAGATGTACCAGCGCATCCGGGGGGCGCCGTGCGAGTCGATCCCCCGAATGTCCGCGCCGATCAGCACGTCCGCCATCACCTCGGCGTCCGCCTGCACCAGCCCGACGCGCAGGAAGGCGCGCACCGTGAAGTCCGTCAGCGATTGAACGGGGATGCGCGGGCGGTTCTCGGTGGTAGCGACAGCGAGCATGTCGTTCTCCTCTTGCTTCTTCGATTGGGTCGCGGCTCTCCCTCGGCGCAGAGTATGGAACGATGCGCGGGCGATGTGCAAGCAGGTAGGGGACCTAACCCCTGACCCCTTCCCCACGGGGGAAGGGGGCCGGGGGGTTAGGCTCCCTCCCGATCCAGTTCCGCCAGCACAGGCGCGAACGCCTCGACGCCCGCGAGAGTGCTCGGCACGAGCCAGGTTTCCAGGTGCGTGATGCCACCGCGCGCGTATGCACGGATGGCGTCGGCGATTTCCACAGGCGACCCTTCCAGGGGTTCGACGCCGCCGGGGATCGTCTCGCCGCTCAGGTTAACGCGGACGGCGATGGTGCGACCGAGTGTGGCGGGGTCGCGGCCATGCGTCACGCAGGCGGCGTCGATGGCGTCGCGCAGTGGCGGCAGCACATCCGGCCAGTTGCGGCCGTAGCAGAGGTAGCCGTTCCAGAGGTCGGCGTACTGCGCCGTGAGGCGGAGCATCCGCTTGCCCGTCGCCAGGGTGCCAATCAGGATGGGCGGGCCGTTCGGGCGCGGGCCGCGCGGTTCGAGCCTGAGGTCGTTCACCTCGTAATACGTGCCGTGGAAGTCGCACTGTCCCTCGCGCAGGAGCGCGGTGATGATCTGCAGCGCCTCCTCGAAGCGGCTGACCGCGTGATCGAAGGGGTAGCCGAAGGCGTGATGCTCGAAGGCGACATCGCCGGAACCGAGGCCGAGGATGAGCCGACCGCCGCTGATCGCGTCCACCGTCTCCGCCATCTTGGCGAGCAGCGCGGGGTTGCGGAACCCAGTGCATGTCACCATCGTGCCGATCGCCACGCGCGGCACCGCCATCATCAGCGCGGAGAGCAGCGACCACGTCTCCCAAGTTCCGGCGGGTGGCTGCGACTCGACGCCGGGCGGCACGGGCCGACCCGCCGTGATCCACAACTGATCGCGTTTCAAATAGAGGTGATCCGGCAGCCAGAGCGAGTCGAATCCCACCTCCTCCGCCCGCCGCGCCATTGCGAGGGTCCTCTCCCACGGGTCGGTGATTGGCAGTTGGAGGCCAACCTTGAGCGGTCGTTTCGTCGAACCCGGTGCGGATGTGCGCGGTGGGACGGACATGCTGCGTCTTCCTTTCGCTCCCAAGTGATGCGGCCATCATCCGTGCATCTGCTCAGCGTACGACAGTGAACGGTAGTCGCCCCCGCTTTCCTGAGGATAGCACAGGGCGTATATGTTCTCGTCTTCGGCGGGGAATCCTAAACCCCCTTCCCTCCGAGGGATAAAGTGGGCGCCCTCTGGGCGGCAGGGGGTTAGGAAATCCACGGCATGGCGACAACGCATACGCCCTGGGCGATCGATCGGCGGCGGTTGCATCGGGGGACAAAGCGTGCATCGATGGCATCGGGCGCTCCTTTGCTTGGGTTCTTCGCCTGAGAGACGAAAATCCTCCCAAAGAAGCGCACGTTCATGCTCACTGCTGCTCATCGCCGAGAATGCATAAGCCCTGTACCTGCCCACCGCCCCAGTTGTCGCGCTCGATGCGTTGCGGGATACTAGGCGATGCGGCGGCTCGATGGTGCGTCGCCGCGCAATGCAGCGTCGCATGGTCCGCTGTCGGAAAGGACTCTCGCCCCGTGCCTGCTTTCGTCCCGCTCGTTGTTGCCTCCATCGGGGGCGATATCGGTACGCTCATCAGCCAGATCGGCTTCGCCTTCGTGCTCCTGTTGATCGCCATCTGGGGCCAGATCTCGCAGGGGAACCGCGCCCTGAAGATGGGGCAGGACATCGCGTTCGGCTCGTTCGCTCTCTTCGTCTGGTTCATCGGCGTCGCGCAAATGATCGCGGGGCAGGTGAGCGGCCTCGCGCTCGTGATCGTGACGATCCTGATGGGCACCGCGCTCTTCGACCCGATCCGCAGGGTGACGTGGGCGCGCATCCTCCCGATTGCGCCCGAGAGCCGGATGCAGATGCTCGGCCTCGTCTGCCTCCTCTTCACCGTCGGCGTCTTCTTTCTCACCTCCGCGAGCGTGTCGGACACGATCGGCGCGCCGGTGGACCGCGCCAGCGTCTACGACCCCACGCAGGCGCGACCGAGCGGCGGCATCGCGTGGTCGAGTTTCGACCCGCTCCCCGCGCCGCGCAAGAACTTCGGCCTCGTCTCCGTCGGCACGACGCTCTACGCCATCGGCGGGGAGGATGCCAATGGCCCCGTCGGCGGCGTGCTTGCGTTCGACACCGGCCTGCGCGACAACCCGGTGGCGGGTAGGAGCACGCAGTGGACGACGAAGGCCGCGCTGCCGGATGCCCGCACGCATCTCGCGGTCGCCACGCTCGACGGCAAGATTTACGCGGTCGGTGGCGAGCGGGACGGCGTGCCGGTTGCCGCCGTCAGTGTCTACGACCCCGCGACGGACATCTGGGCGGCGCTCCCACCGCTCCCCGAAGGGCGTACCGATCTCGCGGCGGTGGGGGCGAACGGCAAGGTGTACGTCCTCGGCGGCACCACGACGGGGGGCACGGCGACGAAGCGCGCGGGCCTCGCGACCGTCTCCGTCTACGACCCAACGACGCGCCAGTGGTCGGTCGGCGCGCCGATGCCGACGGCACGCAGTGGCCTCGCGACGGTGACAATTGGCGGCAATGTCTACGCCCTCGGCGGGCAGGATGGTGGCACGAGCCTGAAGGCGGCGGAGCGGTTCGACGCGCAGACGGGCATGTGGTCCGCGCTCCCCGCGATGCCCGATGCGCGCCGCAATCTCGCCGCGACGAGCCGCGAGACGACACTCTACGCCGTCGGCGGCATCGGCGCGGCGGAGTCCTCCAATAGTGTGCAGACCTTCGATCCCGCCGCGAACAAGTGGAGCAGTGGGCCTGCCCTCGTTGCCGGAACATCGAGCCTCGGTGTCGCCGTGGCGGGGGGCAGACTTTACGCGGTCGGCGGCGCGAAGGACCAACTGGGGCAGATCGTCCCGCGCGGCGGGATCGTCTTCGCGGTCGGTGAAGCGCTCGTTGTGGCCGCGCTCGCGGTGATGCTCGTCGGCGTCGGCGTGCGCCGGACGCGCCGCGCCGCCCCCGCGAAGGCGGCGACGGCTCGTGGCTCCCGCGCCGGGCGCGGCGTGATCGCGA
Source organism: Thermomicrobiales bacterium (assembly GCA_038232175.1). Lineage (GTDB taxonomy): Bacteria > Chloroflexota > Chloroflexia > Thermomicrobiales > JALYUS01 > JALYUS01. Next base: position 7,923 of record JBBSII010000058.1, on the reverse strand, counting down.
CGAGCACGGCGGTCGAGGAGAGCGGCGAGAAGTTCGTCGGTGGCGTGCGCTTCATGTGGCGGCGCACGTCGGGGGAAATCCGCGCGCGGCTCGGCCTCGCCCTCCCCACGCCGCTGACGCTCCTGATCGCGGTCGGCACGGTCGCCGTGCTCGTCGGTGTGACGGTTGGTGGCGACCGACTGACCCGCGCCCTCTCCCCGACGATCGCGGAGAATGTCAGCCGGATCAACGAGCAGGCGCTGGCGAATATCGGCGGCCTCGGCGCGGCGGCGGTAGCGGCGATAATGCTCGCCATCGGTGAGGAGATGCTCTTTCGCGGCGCAGTGCAGCCCCTCTACGGCGTCTTCCTTACCTCCCTCGCCTTCGCCGCGCTCCACACGCAGTACGGCTTCCCCGTCGCGCCGCTGACCGTCTTCGCGATTGGCCTCGTCCTCGGTATCGAGCGGCGATACACGAACACGACCGCATCCATCGTCTCGCATATCCTCTTCGTCCTCACCATGGTCTCGCTCGTCGCGGCGGGCGTCTGGACGGGGTAAATTAGGACTGAGGAGCTGATTGCACAACCGTTCCCCTCCCCTCTCCATCGCCGCACAGAACTCAGACATTCCGCGATCTCCGGGCGATGGAGAAGGGCCGGGGGTGAGGAAAACAAAAACAATGTCTCCACTTCCCTCAATCATCCGCACAACGAACGCCCTTTCCGTGCTGCTGCGCCTCACTGAGCAACCGGTGTACCTCGTCGGCGGCGCGGTGCGGGACGTGTTGCTGGGTGCGGAAGTGGTCAGCGATTGGGACATCGTCGTCCCGCGCGGCGCGATTGCGCTGGCGCGGCAGTTCGCGGACGCGACGGGCGGCGGGTTCGTCACGCTCGCGGCGGAGCACGAGGCGCGGCCAACCGCGCGCGTTGTGCTCGGTGACGCGCGCTACGACGTCGTCCAGTTTCGTGGCGCGTCGCTCGACGCCGACCTCCGGGCGCGCGACCTGACGATCAACGCGATGGCGGTCGATCTCCGTGCCGCGCTCGCGGGCGACGATGCGCCGCTCATCGACCCATGCGGCGGTGCGGCGGACCTCGCCGCGCGCCAACTGCGTCCGTGCGGCCTCGCCGTGTTCGCGGACGACCCGCTCCGTGCCCTGCGCCTCTACCGCTTCATCGCGACGCTCGGCTTCGCGCCGACCCCCGAAGCGGAAACGCAGGCGCGGGCGGTGGCCGCGTGCCTCGCCACCATCGCGCCCGAACGGATCGTGGACGAACTCGCCCGCCTACTCGGTGCACCGGGGGCCGCGCCCGCCATCGAGGGGGTGGCGCGACGTGGCCTGTGGGAGGCGATCGTGCCGGAGGCGCGCGCCGGGCGCGGTATGGCGCAGAGCCGGAACCATCATTTGGATGTCTTCGACCACAACATCGCGGCGGCGGTGGCGGTCGCGGACTTCCTCCGCGCTCTCGATGACTGGGCCACGCCGTATGCGGACGACTTCCGCGCGTGGCTCGACACGCCGATCGCGGGGGAGCGGACGCGCCGGTGGATTCTCCCGCTCGCGGCGTTGCTCCACGATGCGGCGAAGCCCGAGACGCGATCGGTCAAGCCGGACGGTCAACCCGTCTTCCCTGCCCACGAACGAACGGGCGGGCGTCTCGCGGCGCGCGTCGCGGAACGGCTGCGACTCTCCCGCGCGGAGCACCATCTGCTCGTCGCCTCCGTCCGCTGGCACGCGCAACCGAACGACCTCCAGCAGCACGGGTCGGACCATCCGCTGCGCCTGATGGCGGCGCTGCGCGACGCCGCGCCCGGCGCGATCATGGTCGCGATGGGGGATCGCGCGACGGCGCGCGGCCCGAACCGCCCGCCGGAGACGGTCGCGGGCGATGTCGCCTTCCTGCAGGGGCTGATGCGCGACTTCTTCGGCGTCTACATGCCACTCTTCGCCACCCCGCCGCTGATCACCGGCGACGACCTGATCCGCGATTTGGGGATGCGGCCCGGTCGTGCAATCGGCCACGCGCTCCTGATGGTTCGCTGGCGGCAACTCACGGGCGAGGTGACTGATCGGGCCGGTGCGCTCCATATGGCCGCACATCTGCGAGACGCACGATGAAGCCAATTTGGCAATGCCAATTTCGAATTTTGCGCGTGGTATTGACAAGCGACGATGATAACCGTACACTGTGTACGTACACAGAAGTCGGCGCGGTGGAACGATGCGGGGCGCTGGAATGATCCCCTTGGGGTGCGCCAAACAAACCGAGGCTGTGGGCGGTGCGTTTGGGGCCGGGACGATTCCAATGCCTTTACCCGTACTACTCGATCACCGGATGCGCGGACCGCGAGGGTCGGCGGGTCGCGCACGTTGGTGATGACACACGAGCCGGGGCACCTTCTGGGTACACGATGGACCTCCCGCTTCCATTCCGGTCACGCGGTCGCGCGGTGATGGCTGAACAGCCGGGATGATCGGCGGCACTGTCCTCAGGTACCCGGTTTCGTTTTGACCCGGGCGGCGACGCTCGCGGAACCGAGACACTCCTCCCCCCTCATTTTTCTGCCTCAGGCTGGTCGCGCGGTCTGGGGCAGAACCCTTTAAAATAACAAGTCAAAAGTAACGAGTAGCGAGTAACGAGAAGGGCATGGTCTCCGGCACCTCATTACTCGCTCCTCGCTCCTCCCAAGTTGTGCTATTACTGTTGCGGTTCTCGGTGTATACTCGGCGCAATGGACGACAAATCGGGTTCTCGGATTCTGGCGAACAGACGGCGCGCCGTCGGGCGTCCGTGACCGTATGAGGATACGGAAGGAGAGCGCATGACCACCTCGACGGAGGCCGACCGGCCGATCAACGCGCGCCTCAGTCGTCGCCGCGTCTTGCGCGGGATCGCTGCGACGGGTGCGACGACCGCCCTCGGCGCATTGCTCGCTGCCTGTGGCGGGAGCGGCACCACCGCGACAGATACGCCGAAGCCCGCTGCGACGAGCGGCACGAGCGGCACGGCGGCTCCCGTCGCGACGAGTGCCCCGGCGTCGGGCACACCGAAGAAAGGCGGCACGCTGCGCGCCGCGAATAATCTCGAAGTCGCGACGCTCGATCCCTTGACCTCCGGATTCGGCGCCGAGCGCGAGATCTACTACAACATGTACGACTCGCTCGTCGCGATTGACACCAATCTGAAAATCATCCCGGCCCTCGCGGAGCAATGGGAGATCCCCGACCCGAAAACCTACATCTTCCATCTCCGCAAAGACGTGAAGTTCCACGACGGCACGGATTTCAATGCCGACGCCGTGAAGTTCAACCTCGACCGCTACCTGACGGACAAGACGAGCCGCCGCGCGAGTGAAATTTCGTCTATCCAGACAATGGACGTGACCGATCCATACACCCTGAAAATCACCCTGAAAGCGCCGTTCGTGCCCTTTCTCGCCAACCTCGTGGACCGGGCGGGGATGATGCTCTCGCCGAAGGCGGTGCAGGCGGGCGGCGCGGACTTCTCGCGTAAACCTCTGGGCGCGGGCACGGGTGCGTTCAAGTTCGTCGAGTGGATCACTAATGACCACCTGACGATGGAGCGCAACCCGAACTACTGGAAGAAGGACGCCAGCGGCACGCAACTACCGTATCTCGACAAAGTGATCTTCCGGCCGATCACCGACGAGACGGTGCTGCTGACGAATCTCAAGACCGGCGACCTGGATGCCTACTGGCTTGTCCCGCCGAAGGACGTCGCGAGCATCAAATCCGGCCATGAACTCGTGCTACGGGAAGCGCCGGGACTGAATTTCAACTGCTTCGAGTTCAACACGCAGACAGAGCCGTTCAACAAGAAGGAACTCCGGCAGGCGGTCGCGGAGGCGCTGGACCGCGAGCAGATCAATAAGACCGTCTACTTCGGGACGTATCAGGTCGGCTATGGGCCGATCCCACCCTCCAGTTGGGCCTACGATCCGAACCTCAAGCCGTATACTGGCAATGTTGCCAAAGCGAAAGAATACCTGAAGGCGGGCGGCAAACCGGACGGCTTCGCCTTTGAATACAAACTCGCCGCCGGCTCCCCCACCGCCCTTCAGTTGCTGCAACTCGTCAAGGACCAACTCGCCAAGGCGGGAATCACGCTGAACATCTCGCAACAGGAGGCGGCGAAGATTCAGGCGGACGCGCAGGCCGGCAACTTCCAGTCAACCAGTTACAACTGGAGCGGTCGGATCGACCCGGACGGCAACATCTTCAACCAGTTGCATACCGGCGGCAGCCTCTCGGAAACGAAATACACGAACCCGCAGGTGGACGACCTGCTCGACAAGGCGCGCGCCACGACAGACCAGAGCCAACGTAAGGAATTCTACCAGCAGGCGCAGAAGATTATGGTGGAGGACGCGCCGATGGCCTGGTGGAGCTTCGCGCCCGCCTACCTGCTCACCCGACCGAACGTGCAGGGGATGCAGGTCTATGCCGACTTCATGATGCGCTTCCACGAGGCGTGGCTGAAGTAATACTCTTGAGAGACACGGGGCACGACGTTCGGCGCCGCCATTCGTCCGCAGGGTATCGCGCCATCGCTCTATGGAAAGAGGAACTATGAAACCTGTCTGCGATGATCCGTCCGCGCTGTCCACTCGATTGAGCCGCCGCGCCCTGCTGCGCGGCGTGGCCGCGACGGGCGCGACGACGGCCCTCGGCACGCTACTAGCCGCCTGCGGCGGGAGCAACACCCCGGCGACGAGCACGAGCGTGCCCGCCGCCGCTGCCAGCGCGGCACCCGCTGCGACCAGGATATCTGGCACGACGACCGGCAGCGGCGCGACAACGGCGGCATCTCCGGCACCTGCGCAGGCGGCGGGGGGCACGGTTAAGAAGGGCGGCACGCTCAAGGCCGGGCTGGATGGCGACATCCTCACCTTCGACCCGCTCACCTCCGGCGCGTACGCGGACCGGGAAGTCTACTACAACGTCTACGACACGCTCGTGGCGTTCGACACGAACCTGCAAATCGTCCCCGCGCTGGTGGAGAAGTGGGAGACGCCCGACCCGAAGACGTACATCCTTCACATCCGCAAGGACGTGAAGTTCCATGACGGGACGGACCTGAACGCGGACGCAGTGAAGTTCAACCTCGACCGGTACCTGACCGACAAAGCGAGCCGACGGAAGGCGGAGATCGACACGATCACCGCCGTTGACGTGGTGGACCCGTACACCGTTAAGTTGACGCTCAAGGCTCCCTTCGCGCCCCTCCTCCCCACGCTCGCCGACCGCTCGGGGATGATCCTCTCGCCGAAGGTGGTGCAGGCGCTCGGCCCCGACGCCCTCGCGCTGAAACCCATCGGGGCGGGCAGCGGGCCGTTCAAATTTGTCGAGGCGGTGAAGGACGATCACATCACCTTCGAGCGCAACGCGAATTACTGGAAGAAGGACGCGAGCGGCGCGCAACTGCCGTACGTGGACAAAGTGACCTACCGCCCGATCACGGACGCGACGGTGCTCCTGACGAACATCAAGACTGGCGATCTCGACGTGACGTACCAGATCGCGGCGAAGGATGTCGCGGGGGTCAAATCCGGCAGCGAACTGTCGTTCAAGGAGGTCGCGGGACTCGGTTTCAACGCCATCGAGTTCAGCACCACGAAGGAACCGTTCAATAAGAAGGAGTTGCGGCAGGCGGTCGCCGAGGCGCTGGATCGCGACCAGATCAACAAGACCGTCTACTTCGGCGTGAACACCGTCGGGCAGGGGGCGATCCCCCCATCGAGTTGGGCCTTCGACGCGAGCCTGAAGCCGTACGGGGCGAACATCGCCAGGGCGAAGGAGTACCTGAAGGCGGGTGGCAAGCCGGACGGCTTCACCTTCGATCTGAAGATCAGTTCCGGCTCGCCCACGACGACGCAACTGGCGCAACTGATGAAGGATCAACTGGCGAAGGCCGGGATCACGATGAACATCGTGCAGCAGGAGCGGACGAAGACCTCGACAGACCAGCAAAGCGGCGACTTCCAAGCGCTCACCTTCGGCTGGAGCGGCCGCCCCGACCCGGACGGGAACCTCTACAACATCTTCCACACCGGTGGCGGCCTGAATTACGGCGGGTATTCCGTCCCGCAGGTGGACGACCTACTGGAGAAGGCCCGCGCGGCGAGCGACCAGAGCCAGCGCAAGGAGTTGTACCAGCAGGTGCAGAAACTGATCGTGGACGACGCGCCGATGGCGTTCTACAGCTTCGTGCCCGCCTACCTCCTCGCGCAGCCGAAGGTGCAGGGGGTGCAACTCTACCCCGATTTCATGATGCGCTTCGAGGGCGCGTGGTTGAAGTAGGGAGCGGTTCGGGGTTCGGGGTTCGGAGTAAGACATGATTCGTCGAACGCCGACCTCACACATTGCGAGAGGAAGGAACCATGACAGGGCATGGTCGTGCCAACGGGTCTTCTTCGCCTATCCGGCTCGGTCGCCGGACACTCCTCCGCAGGGGCGCCGCATTGGGCGCGGCGACTGCGCTTGGCGCGTTGCTCGCCGCCTGCGGCAGTAGCAGCGCCGCCACCGATACGCCGAAGCCCGCCGCGAGCAGCGTGACCGGCGGCGCACTGACGACCGCACCCGCCGGGGCGACGAACGCCGCCCCGGCCGCGACCGTCGCGGGGAATGCCGCCACGACAGCGCCGAACGCGGGCGCGCCGAAGAAGGGCGGCACGATCAAGGCCGAGATTAACTCCGATGTCCAGAACCTCGACCCGATGCCCTCTACCCTGCTCGTGGACCGGCAGGTGCTCTATAACGTCTATGACTCCCTCGTCGCCATTGACAAGGATCTCAAAATCGTCCCCTCGCTCGCGGAATCGTGGCAGACGCCGGACCCGAAGACGTACATCTTCAAGTTGCGGCAAGGAGTGAAGTACCACGACGGTACCGACTTCGATGCCGCCTCCGTCAAGTGGAATATCGAACGATACCTCACGGACAAGAAGAGTCTGCGTGGCCCAGAGATCGGTTTCGTCCGGACGGTGGAGGTGATGGACCCATCCACGGTGAAGTTCAATCTCAAAGCGCCCTTCGCGCCGCTCTTGGCGAACCTCGTCGATCGTGCGGGGATGATGGTCTCGCAGAAGGCAGCGGAGGCGGGCGGCCAGGACTTCACCCGCAAGCCGCTCGGCGCCGGGACGGGCGCGTTCAAGTTCGTCGAGTGGGTGAAGGACGACCACATCACCCTCGAACGCAACCCGAACTACTGGAAGAAAGACACGAGCGGCAGCGCACTCCCCTATCTTGATAAGGTGACGATCCGCCCGATTGTGGACGCGACGGTCGCGCTCACGAATGTCAAAACGGGCGATATTGATGTCAGCCATTATCTCCCCGCGAAAGATTACGCGAGCGTCAAGGCAGGCAAAGAGATCATCCTCCAGGAGACGACCGGCCTTGGATACGCGAGTATCGCCTTGAACGTGCGCGACGAGCCATTCAACAAGAAGGAGTTGCGGCAGGCGTTCGCGGAGGCGCTAGACCGCGACCAGCTCCTCAAGACCATCTTCTTCAATGTCGGGAAGGCCGCCTATAGTGCATTCCCGCCGTCGAATTTCGCGCACGACCCAAACTTCAAGCCGTACACGGGCAGTGCGACGAAGGCGAAGGAGTATCTGAAGGCGGGCGGCAAGCCGGACGGCTTCACCTGTGAGATGAAAATTACCGCCGGTGACCCGCAAACCACGCAACTCGCCCAACTGGTGAAAGATCAAGTCGCGAAGGCCGGCATCACGATGAACCTGATCCAGTTGGACTACCCGACGCTCGTCGCCGATCAACAAGCGGGGAAGTATCAGGCGAATCTGACCGGGTGGAGTGGCCGGATTGACCCAGACGGCAATGTCTACAATCAACTGCACACCGGCACGCCGAACAACCTCTACTCCAACCCGCAAGTGGATGACTTGCTCGACCGAG
>JBBSII010000057.1:0-12334 GCA_038232175.1 Thermomicrobiales bacterium | reverse complement strand
GTAGCAATCAGGGGACGAAGGGGCGCTTTCTGTGGGCGGGGCATCGGCAAACTCCTCGCGCAACGCGATACGGACGGGCCGCCTGATGTTCTCACTGCATACACTAAAAGGCAACCCGCAACGCAAGTGACCCACTAGTAGTTTGCCACAGGCCATTTGATCTATAGGACATGCGGCGGTATGCTCCCCTCATCGTTCCCGCAGGGGCGGGGAGTAGTCGACAGAGCCGCCCGCGATGCCAGCCAAACGCTACCACGTTCTTCTGACCGGCGACGAACGTGTCAAGCGTGCTCGCCAACCGAGACACAAGACTCTTCGAGAACGTCGTGCCGCATAAGGTTGCGGTGATCGCCCGCACCTTCCGTGTCGAGACTCCGTGCAGATACATCTCCATTAAGGAAAGCACCAACGCTTTCTCCGTCCGTTGATAGCGTGCGAACAGCTGCGTCGAGAAGGTGCCAGCCCGATCCTGTGGCACCAGCAGGGTGAGCGTGCCGAGCCACGTCGGCAACTGCCGCAGCTTGTAGCCATTGCGCTGTCCGGTGCGGCGCTCCGTCCGTTCGTAGAGTTCGGTACCGAGATGCGCGGTCATCGTCTGCTTCCAGCATCTCCTGCACGACGTGGGTCACGAGATCGCGCAGGAAGTCGGGATCGTCCGTCAACACCGCTTGCATCGCTGCATCCACACCCGTACCATTGTTCACAGCCATCGTCTTCCTCCTTCAATAGTGGGTTCAACAGCACTATCGTGGAGGACGGTGGCCACTTTGACCAGTGCCACCGCTATTTACAGAAGTTTGGGGCGTAACCTGGTTTGTACGGATTATCTACAAGAGAAGGACGATGTTCAGGACAATCGCATCTAAATTCCGAGCAATTTTCACCGGTTATGCTCAGGAATATGCCCCGCTTCACCGTCGTTTCGTACTCACTCCGCGTTGATGCGCTCTCCGGAACGGTCACTTCCCCTGCTCAAAGCGACAGAGGGCAAGCGGCGGGTGCGATTCACCGGTCGGATGAGCCTTCTGCCGACGAATGTACGGTGGGATGGATTGAGATGCGATTGCCCTGCACCCCGGTACTCTTCGTAGGTTCCCACGAACTGACCACCCGTGTGCCCGGTAGGTCAACGTCCGCGCCACCCGTTTCCAACCGATCCACGACCGGACGCCATAACCTCTTCTCGTTACTCGCTACTTCTCCCACGCATGTGCGAGACATTGTCCGGCAGTTGGCGGTGGTCGACGAGTTGGTAGCCGATGCTGCGGATGGTGACGATCCGCTCCGTACCCAGTTTGCGGCGCAACCGACTCACCGTCGCGTCGAGGGCGTTCTGTCCGTCCGCCTCCGCGTGCGGCAGCGGAACGGCTGACAGCCGTTCCCGCGCGACGGGGCGGTTGCGGGCAGCGAACAACATGCGAAAAAGGCGGTACTCGCTCACCGAGAGACGGATGGCGTTGGCCCCGACGATGGCGACCGTCTGCGCGGCATCGTCGAGGAAGTAGTCGCTCCGATACACCTCGTCCTGCGTACCGTAGCGGACGCGGATCACGGCGGTGAGGCGCGCGATCATCTCCTCAACCGTCACCGGCAGCGGCAGGAAATCGTCCGCACCCGCCTGGAGGATAGTGCGGACAACCGCCGGGTGATGCGCGCGGCTGAAGACGACGAGCGGCAGCGCGAGGGCGCTCGTGACCCGGCCAATCGTCGTGTAGGTCGTGATGTCAAAGGCGGAAACGGGCAGGACGATCAGCGAGCGGGGCGACGGCGGCAGCGCGCACAACGCATCGACATGCGCCACCTCATCCCAGCGCCAGCGTTCCGCCTCAATCGCCGAGGCGAAGCCTGTGGTGATCTCGCTGGCACGGCCGATGACCGTGACCCGTGTTTCTTCCGGCACATGCGCCGCTCTCACGATGTATCGCTCCCATCTCTCCGTAGTTGTGCATGGCGCCATGGGCGCCACACTTCCCTGTTACGGAGAGAACGATACCAATGGGAGATGTCGCGAAGCCTGCTGTGCGTCAGGCAGGTTCTGACAATTCGTTCAACGATGTTTTTGAGGAATAGCTAAAGATTATCCGGCGGCGCAATCGGCAGGGTGAAGACGAAGACGCTGCCCTGTGCGGGCGCACTCTCGACCCAGACACGGCCACCGTGCGACGCGACGAGCTGCCGCACGACCGCGAGGCCGAGGCCGAGGCCGGAGGCGTCTTGCTGCGGCGTGCTCGTCCCCTTGACGAACCGCTCGAAGATGCGCTCGGCGTCCTCTGCGGGGATGCCCGGCCCGCTGTCCGTCACGCGGATCTCGATCATCCCGTCGCGCACACCCGCACAGGCGTGCACCGCCGTCTCCGGCTCCGAGAACTTCATCGCGTTCGCGAGCAGGTTGTTCAGAATCTGCCGCACCCGCGCGGGGTCCGCCATCGTGACGGGCAGCGTGGGGTCGATCTCGGCCACTACCCGCGCGGGTGCGCGGTACATCAGCGGGTCCATCGTCGCGATCACGCCCTGAATGAGATCACCGATCTGCACCGGCTCCCATCGCAGCGCGAGCCGCCCGAGGTCGGACTGGACGAGGTCGTTGATGTCATCGACGAGCCGCCACAACTGGCGCACGCTGAGCGACGCGGAATCGACGCACTCCCGCTGCTTCGCGCTCAGGGAGCCGCTGCGGCTCTGCGACAGGATGTTCAGGAAACCGTAGATCGAGGTCAGCGGGCTGCGCAGTTCGTGCGATACGACGCCCATGAACTCGGCGCGCGTCTGCTCGACCCGGCGCATCGCCGTCGCGTCGTGGAAGACGCGCAATCGGTGCGGCACGCCGCCGATGACGATGGCGGACTCCGTCACCTCCAGATACCGATCCCGCGTGGCGTCCGGCGCGAGATGCCACCGCCGGAGAATGGAAGGATCGCCACTCTCCGCATCGACGCTGCTATCGACCCATGCGGATTCGAGTTGCGCCACCGGCGCGGGGAGCCGAACCGTGACAGGATCGATCTTTGTCAGCCGATAGAACGCCTTGTTCGCATCCAGCGCGGTCGCCCCCGCCTCATCGAGCACGAGGATGCCATCCACCGTGGACGCGAAGACCGCCTCGAACCGCTCCTTGCCGAGCAGCATCTGCCGGAACAACACCGCGTTGTAGACGGCGGTACCAATCACGGAGCTGCAATCCTGGAGCGTCTGCTGCGTCTCCGGGCCGAATGGCTCCGTGTGGAAGTAGCAGGCGAGGCCGAGCAGGTTCCCGGCGGCGCGCAACGGCGCGGCGTAGACCATGTGCCCGTCAACAATGTCCGTGATCGGGGCGAATGACCGGCTGTGTGCCGTGCGATCCTGCTGCCGCGCGTAGGCGTCGAGCGCCCAGGCGTGGAGGGGGGCGGACTGGCTGGTGGTTTGCAGCGTCCGGGCGAAGACACGCACCTCCGGGGAGCGGCCCTCCGTCTCCATCACGAGCATCCCGACGCTGTGCGGCACGACGTTGCGGACGAACGGCATGACGATATCCAGCGCCTGGCGCGGGTCTTCGTACGCGGTGACGGCGCGGGTAAGGCCGAGCAGCATCGTCGCGCGGTGCGCCGTCGCCTCCTGCACTATCGCGCGGTGCGCCTGCGCGATGGCGATTGCCGCGCCCTGCGCGTACGCCCGGAAGATCGCGAGTGAGCCACTATGGAACGACCCGGCCTTGGGCGCCCATGCGGTCATCGTGCCGTAATCGGTCGTGCCGTCGGTCATCGGCACGCACATCATCGTGCCGCCGGACTCGCGCCCCATCGAGAGGAAGCGCGGATCCGTCGTCACATCATGCACGAGGAGCGGCACGCCCGCCTGCGTGGCCCACCCCGCGATACCCACCCCGACCGGGAACGACGACTGCCCGAGCACGCCGAGCGGCAGGTCGGAGGCGACCACCGTGCGGAGCGTGTCGGGATTCTCGAAGAGTTGGATCGTGCAGCGGCAATCCGCGAAGGCGACCGCAACGTGCTGCACGAACTGCAACAGGATATGGCGGAGCGCCTCGATCTCCGGTTCGCCGAGCCAGCGGAGCGTCGTCCGGGTCATGAGGTGCCGCTCCGGTGCGATGTCAGGCGGCGCGACGGCCCTCTCGGTAGACATAGCCAAGCCCTCTCACCGTGTGGATGAACGCCGGATCGTCCGGATCGGCCTCGATCTTCTTGCGCAACCGGCGGATGTAGACATCCACACGGTTGCTGCCGCCCTCGTAATCGTACCCCCACGTGCGCTCGATTAGCGTCTCGCGAGAAATGACGGCGTTCGCGTTGCGCATCAGGCATTCGAGAATCTTCATCTCCGTCGGCGTGAGGAGCGCGGGGCGGCGCTGCGGTGCGGTAAACTGCAACTCGCCCAGATCGAGCGCCGTATCGCCCACCTTGATGACCATGCCGAAGAGGTTGCGCTCGGCGCGGCGGTAGCGGCGCAGCACCGCCTGGATGCGGGCGAGCATCTCCGTCGGCTCGAAGGGTTTGGAGATGTAGTCGTCCGCACCGTGGCCGAAGCCGTCCACCTTGTCGCTCACCATGCCCCGCGCACTGAGGAAGATCACCGGGATGTCCGGGTGCTCGCGCCGGAGGGCCGTGCAGAGCGTGAAGCCGTCCATGTAGGGCAGCATCACATCCAGCAGGATCAGATCGACGGCGTTCTCCTTCAGGAACGGGCTGGCCAGTCGTGGGTCCGCCAGCGTCGTCGTCTCGTAGCCGCTATCTGCGAGGAGGAAGACGAGCATCTTGCTCATGAACGGGTCGTCCTCGACAATCAGGATGTGCGTCTTCATCATTTCCTTCTCCCGTTTCATCCCACCATTTGGCCTGCGTCCGGCCCAACACGAGCGGCCCGACCGCCGCCTGTGTTCGTTCTCCAAGTCCTTCTCACGTCAATATATAAATCGTGAGTTATTCTTCTCATAAAGTAGAACGTAGTATGACAGCGAAATGTGACGGCTCCTGTAGACCAGTATTCATCTTCAGTACAGAAAAGAAGCGTCCGCTGGGGACGCTCCTGCAATGGGGAAGGGACTGGGGGGTTAGGGCCTCCCCGCCCTCACACCGGCCAGAGGTTCATTTCCTGCGTCCAGACGTGGGCGGATTGGGTGAGCAGGTAGGCGATGGCATCCGCGACATCGTCGGGGAGGAGGGAGGTTTTACCCGGCTGCGCCTGCTTCTCCGCGACGCTCCGGCCCGCGAAATCGGTGAGGATGCTCCCCGGCGAGAGGTAACAGCAGCGGATACCGTCCGCTTTCACCTCCTCCGCGAGGGCGAGCATGAAGCCGCGCAAGCCCCACTTCGCCGCGCAGTACGACGACAGGCCCGCGTACCCGGCGTACGCCGCGCCGGAGCCGACCGCGACGATCCGCGCCTCACCCGCCGCCTTCAGCGCGGGCAACGCCGCCTGCGTCACGAGGAACGGCCCAGTCAGCATCGTCGCGATGGATTCCTGCCACGCCGCGATGGCGTACGTCTCCACCGGGCCGTGCTTTCCGACCGCCGCGTTGAGGACGAGACCGTCCAGCCCACCGAGCGCGGCAATCACCCGCTCCACCGCCGCGCCCACCTGCGCCGCGTCGCCAACGTCCGCCGCGACCGCGATTGCCACGCCGCCCGCCACTGTGATCTCCCGCACAACCGCGTCCAGCGCGTCCTGTCCGCGCGCCAGCAGCGCGACCGCCGCGCCCTCCCGCGCGAGCCGCAGCGCGGTCGCGCGCCCAACCCCTTTGCTTCCCCCGGTAATCAGCACTCGTTTCTTCATTCCCATTCTGCTTGCCCTCCCGATGCAACCAATCGACATGTATCAACGTTCAACATTCCGGGAAGTGTACACGGGCAACGAGTAGCCAGTAGCCAGTAGTCAGAGGATGGGAGTTCGGTTTCTGGCTTCTTGTTACTCGCTACTCGTTACTACCCATCAGTCCTCAGTCCTCGAAGAGCAGTGGGAGCAGGCGTATGGCAGTGACCGTACCACATGAAAGGCAGCACGATCTCCTTCGGGGCACGACCCGTACCGGCGTTTGCAATGCGCTCGCGCTGATCGGGGTGATAGCGGGTGTGGTGCCGCTCTTTCTCCATCGGTGGGTGCACGTTGCCGTCACCTTCGTGCCGCGCGGCGCGTCGGGCGGGGTGCTGCAACGGCTCGGCACCGACCTCGACAAGCAGGTCGCCGCCGTCACAGAGGGCGAGGTGAACGCGACGATTTCCCCGACGATGTGGGGGTACGCGGGGCATCACTTCCAGGCAGTCTTCGCGCTCCTGCTCCTCGTCACGACGATTGCGCTGCTCGCGCCGGTCATCGCGCCGCGCTTCCGCACAATCGCGCGGGGAGTCGCGTGCGCCGCCAGCATCGGGGCCGCTCTCGTCGTCGGGGTCGCATTTCTCCGCATTCAGGATCGGATCGCGACCCTGCCGGAGCGGATCATGGCGGCGATGGAGCGGAACGTCGCGCTCCGGCAATCGCTCAACCTCATCGGCGCGCCGCAAGTCTCCGGTGGCCCTGGCTGGCCGATGATCGCCGCTGCGCTTGGCGCCGCGCTCACGCTGATTGGCACACTCGCCGGCCTCATCATCGCCTTGCGTGCCCTCGCCACGTTCGCCATACTGCCGCACGATCCGCAGCGGGCGACCGGCGACACGAAGGAGGATGCTGATGGTGAGCGCGAACGTGCGACAACAGTACCAGACGACGGACCTACTCCAGACGCGCATTGACACGCACGCGCGATACAGCGAGCGCACATTCGGCACGGGCCTCCACGCGGAGTGCGCCGAGGCGTTGCGCCTGACCAGCGACGAGTCGCTGCTCGATGTCGGCTGTGGCCCCGGCGCATTCGGGCAGTACCTCCGGGCGCACGGCCACACCGGGCGACTCGCGGGGCTGGATCAATCCGCCGCGATGATCGCGGAGGCGACGGCGGCGAGCGCGGGCATGGAGATCGACTGGCACATCGGGCAGGCGGACCACCTCCCTTTCCTCGACGACGCGTTTAACATCATCTCGGCGCGGCATATGCTCTACCACGTCGCGGACATTCCCGCCGCATTGCGGGAGTTCGCGCGGGTCGTCGGCCCCAACGGGACGGTCTTCGCCACGACGAACAGCCGGGAGAACCTGCCGCTGATCGGCGCGCTGAAGGACGATCTGGCCACCCACTTCGGCCTCTCGGCGCCGCCCGAAACCTCGGTGGCATTCAATACCTCGGACGCGCCGGGGATGCTTGGAGCGGTCTACCCGGTGATCGAGGAGACGGTGCTGAGCAATGCCCTCGTCTTCACCGAGGCGGAGCCAATCGTCGCGTACGTGATGACGATGATGGTCGTGCAGCAGACCGCCGACCGCCCGGAGTCGTACGCCGCCCTGCACCGCTGGCTGCACGACGAAACAACGCGCCGTCTCGCGGCGATGGGCGGCGTCTGGCGCGACCCGAAAGATGTCGGGCTGTACGTCTGCCGCGTAGCGCCCTGACCCCCCTCCCCCTTCCGTCACTCGGCGTAGGAAGGGGGAGGGGATTTGGATAGGTCTGATTTGATGGACAGGGCACGATGCTCAGGAGAGTCACCCCTTCCCCCGTGGGGAAGGGGGTGCCCTCTGGGCAGTGGGGGGTTAGGGCCTCCCCACCTGCGGCACAATCGCCGGCAGTTGCAGTCTGCTCACGGCCTCGTTGAACTCGGAAACGTCCGTCTCGATCACCGTGGAGAGGGTGATGAGGTGGAGACCAATCGTGTTCGTCAGATCGTCGTAGACGGCGTACGCCTGCTTCGTCGGCGCGGTGTCCGCGCTCGCGACCGCACCGGAGAGGCTGGCAAGTTTGTTGTTCAGTTTGATCGGGAAGTTCAGCGGGTCCTCCAGCGCCTTCGAGCGCGCCTGAATCAGTTCCTCCTCGATCTCGGTGAGCGTCTTCTTCAGCGCGGCTGCGGCGGCGCGCACCGACTGGGCGTCGTCCCGGCCCTCGACGCGCTTCTCCCAGCCTTCCACCTGCACGCGGACATCGCGCAACTGGTTGATGCCGACGTGCGTGCGGGAGAGTTGGTCGCGAATCTTCAGGAGCAGGTCGAACTGCGCGTCCAATTCCTCCTGCGTCGCCGCGACGCGCGGGTCCTTGCGAATCTCGAACGGCTCCGTCCACGATGTGTCACCCACGGTCAGCCGCACCTGATACCGGCCCGGAGCCGCAATCGGCCCGTCCACACTCCCCGCCCAGAAGATCGCGCCGGGCACCGCCGTCGCGTCCGCGTACCGCATATTCCAGATGAAGCGATTCACACCAGCCTCAGCAGGGGCGACAGGGTCCTTCTTCGCGTGCTGATCGTCCGGCTTCTTCTCCTCCGGCTTCTCGCTTCCGGCGTCTGGCTTCTTCTCCTCGCTCTTAAACGATTTAATCTCACTGCCGGCGGCATCGAGGAAGGCGAGGGCGACCGGCGCGTCCGGCTTCTCCTTGAGGTAGTAGCGCACGAGGACGCCGTCCGTCGGGTTGCGGCCCGCCTCGAAGAAGGTGAGCGGGCTGCCGGGCTTCGGATCCTGATAGGTCGTGACGGCAAGGCCGCCGACCGAGAGGTAGCCCTTCGCGGGGCCGTGGTCGCCGTGGAAGCGACGGAGGCCGCCCTTGAACCGCGTCGTGGGACGCGGGGTGAAGAGATGAGCGTCGGTGTCCGCGAAGCCGTCCGTCAACTGGTGGAGCGGGGTGAGGTCGTCCAGAATCCAGAAGGCGCGGCCATGCGTGGCGGCGATCAGGTCCTGATCCTTGACCGCGAGGTCGTGGATCGGCACGACGGGCAGGTTTTGCTGGAGCGATTGCCAGTGCGCCCCGTCATCGAAGGAGGCGTAGATGCCCGTCTCCGTGCCGACGTAGAGCAGCCCTTTGCGGTCGGGGTCGGCGCGCACGACGCGGGTGAAGGCGTCCGCCGCGATGCCGTCCGTGATCTTCGTCCACGTCTTGCCATAATCCGTCGTCTTGTAGAGGTAGGGCGCGAAGTCATCCAGTTTGTAGCGGTTCGCGGCGACGTACGCCGTGCCCGCGTCGTGGGGTGACGGCTCGATGATGCTGATGAGCGACCATTCCGGGAGGTCTTTCGGCGTGACGTTCCGCCACGTCGTGCCGTTGTCGCGGGAGACGTGAATCAGCCCATCGTCCGACCCGGCCCAGAGCACGCCGCACTCGACGGGCGACTCCGCGAAGGCGAAGAGGGTGCAGTAATACTCGACGCTCGTATTGTCCTTCGTGATCGGCCCACCAGACGGCCCCATGCGCGCCGGGTCGTTGCGCGTCAGGTCGGGGCTGATGATCGCCCAACTCGCGCCCTCGTCCGTCGAGCGGAAGACGTGGTTGCCGCCGGCGTAGAGCGTGTCCGCGTCGTGCGGGGAGACGACGATGGGGAAGGTCCACTGGAAGCGATACTTCAGATCGCCGACGGCCCAGCCCATCGGGTTCTCCGGCCACGGCATGATGTTGCGCGTCTGGTGCGTGCGGTGGTCGTACCGCGTGACGAGCCAGTACGACCCCGCGTAGACGACATTCGGGTCGTCGGGGCGGACGGCGATGTAGCCGCTCTCGCCGCCGCCGACAGTGTAGCAATCGGCCCAGGTGATCGCGCCGCTGTCGGAGCGGCTGGGCGTGCTGATCGTCGTGTTGTCCTGCTGCGCGCCGTAGAGGCGGTACGGCACGGCGTTGTCCGTCGTCACATGGTAGAACTCGGCGGTCGGCTGGTTGTAGATCGAGGACCACGACGCGCCGCCGCTGAACGAGACGCACGCGCCGCCGTCGTTCCCCTCGATCATGCGCAGCGAATTCTTCGGGTCGATCCAGATGTCGTGGTCGTCGCCGTGCGGCGTCGGTATCTCCTGGAAGGAGCGGCCGCTGTCGGTCGATTTCCACAGTTGGACATTCGGCACCCAGAGCGTGTCCGGCTCCTGGGGGTCGGCGATGATGTGCGTGTAGTACCACGGGCGCTGCCGCTGATCGGAGTGGTCGCTCATCTTCTCCCACGTCGCGCCGCCATCCTCCGAGCGGAACAGGCCGCCACCCTCCGCCTCAATTAGCGCCCAGACGCGGTCGCTCTTCGCGGAGCACGCAACACCGATCTTGCCAAGCAGCCCCTTCGGCAAGCCGGGGGCGTTCGTCAACTCGGTCCAATGTTCGCCGCCGTCCGTGGATTTATACAGGCTGCTCCCCGGCCCGCCGCTCGTCAGGTTGTACGGCGTCCGGTGCGCGTCCCAGAAGGCGGCGTAGAGGATGCGCGGGTTGTGCGGGTCCATCGCGAGGTCGATCGCGCCCGCGTTCTCGCTGCGAAAGAGGATGCGCTCCCAGGTCGCGCCGCCATCGTTCGTGCGGTAGACGCCGCGCTCCGGGTTCGTGCCGTAGAGGTGCCCGAAGGCCGCGACGTAGATCAACGCCGGGTTTGTCGGGTGGATGCGTACTTTGGCGATGTGCCGGGTCTCCGCGAGGCCGCAGTGCGTCCACGTCGCGCCCGCGTCCATTGATTTGTAGACGCCGTCGCCGTGCGCGACGTTGCCCCGCACCGTCGTCTCGCCCATCCCGACGACGATGACATTCGGATCGGAGTGCGACACTGCGATCGCGCCAACCGACGCCGTATGGAAGAAGCCGTCTGAGACATTTGTCCACGTCGCGCCGCCGTCGCGCGTTTTCCACACGCCGCCGCCCGTCGAGCCGAAGTAGAACGTCAGCATGTCGGACGGGTCCCCCGCCACCGCCACGCATCGCCCACCCCGGAACGGCCCCACGAGCCGCCACTCCAATTTCTCCAGCAATTTCGGATCAATCATCGTTCCCTCCTCGGTAGGTATCCGCTCACCGTCAATACAAAGGGATTCTAACCGCGAAGGCGCGAAGAACGCGAAGGAAAGAGGAGGAAAAAGAAGATTCTCTCGTTCTCATCCCTCTTCGCGTCCTTCGCGCTTTCCCGGTTCAAGTCCCGGTTTGGTAGACCCGGAGGATATAGGCAAACGTATACTTGTTCGGCAAGAGAAACCAGTTTATCAACCGTTGGGGGCAGTTCGCGACCGAGGATCTTCTTCATCACGAACGCCAGAATACGTGATGTCGGAACAGTGACGCCGATAGCAAATGTCACCTCGCGACCCCCTGCAACTTCTGTAATGGTGTGCACCCAATCCATTTTGCCGCCCATTGGCAGGAAGAACCGGTCGGTATATCTCTGCAAAGGAACGCAGTCCAGGATTGCGAATTTCCGCTCCGGCTGGCCTTTCAGTTTCACCACACCACAGACGCCCGGTTGAAAGGGACCGTCGAGTGTGGCATGTTCGAGTGCATCATCCCAGCGGGTACGGTTTGGCACGTCGGCCCAGAGCGCTCAAATCGCTTCTGGCTCGGCGCTGGTTGTTCTTGTGACGGTAATGACGTGCATGGTTTTCTCTTTAATGCATAATCAAGCAACCTCTTGTGGGAGAGACAGATGCGCTTCATGGCCACATCCGTAACAGGCGCACACCCGCTCCGCAATCTCGTCCGCCGTCAGCAGTCGGGCGGGTTCGATGATCCACCGCTTGCCGTGCATCCACTTCGGCTCGATCGGGTTGAGCCACGGACTCTTGCTCGGCAGGAAGCACGACACGATCCGCACGCCCACTCCCGTCTCCTTGCCCGTCCGGTTGTGCTGCCCGATCCACGTCCGTACTTCCTTACTCAGATGCCAACTGGCATTGTCCCACACGAGCAGCATCGCGCCTTTTCCCTGTGCCGCCAGTCGGTCGCAACACCAATCGAGGAACTGCGTCGTCACCCCGCTCACCGGGCGGCCGTCCACGAAGCGCAGCAGCATCCGCTCGTCGCGCTTCCCCGCGTCGTCCCATCCCCGCACCAGCAGCCCGTAACAGGCCAGCGCTTTCGGGTCGGGATCGCGACGCGCCACCGTCTGCTCGACCGGCCACAGCGGGGTGTCCGCGGCCGGCCAACTCGGCCTGATAGTCTACACCCGCGAGGGATTCGACCTCTTCATGACGACGCCGATGGCGGTCTTCGACAATCACACGGCGATCCAACTGATCGAGATCGGCCGGGGTGACGAGGTTCTTTCGGCGTTTGCTGCGGATTACGAGGGTATGGGCTTTTAGTGACGCCCGATGCGTTCCTAAAGCCGTGGATTGGCCCCGCGTGTCGGCATATTGCCAATGGGTCCGCGTATGATATTCTCGTTTATAGCACAACAGTGCGTGCCAAACTTTTACACTGACATCTGGACATACCAGCGTTTTCCCGGTGGTGGGGGGGGGGGGGGGGGGAGCGGGAGGGGCGGGTGGTGGCCCGCCCCCCCCCAGATATGTTAGGTGTGGCGCCAGTGGTGGGGGG